>JAAYBL010000169.1 GCA_012718945.1 Bacteroidales bacterium | reverse complement strand
TATCGAACACCCGCTTGAGCGTTTGCTGCCAGTAGGGCATGAAGGCAGGCGTCAAGTTGACCATGGGTATGCCAAACAGGGAAACCAAGGTAACATAGCCCGAGACGATGTCGGTTTCGGTAGCAGCTGCTTTGACGGGCAAGCGAAAAGGATAGAGCCGGTTAAGCAAATTGTGCTTGTCCTGTACATCTTGACTATCAATGGCCATAATCAATTCTTCCACCTTCCATTTAGCGATGAGCGCTGGCAAATCGTCCATACCTCCAACAACCAAGTCAGTTGGAAAGCTTCCATCTAAGGCTTTAAAACGAACACATCCTACCAGTTGATACACTTTGTTCGCATTGCGCCTGGACAATTCATCGACCAAGGTCTTCGCTTTATCACCCGTTCCTACCACCAATACGGGTACCTGACACTCTCCCAAGGCTTGACGCCTCACCAGACGGCCAGTCAACAGGAGTCTAAACAACCAGGTTAACAGCGCATGGATCAGGAAAAAACTGGCCAATGCCTCATAGTACAAGGCAGGGCTGTCCGGGTAGTCGTTCACCACAACAGCGAAAAAAAGCAGCAGCACCCCAATCAGAGCGGTCACAATGGTGTTTAACAAATCACCCTCTCTGGTTTTCCGCCTGGGCTGCACATAATAACCGGAAAAATAATAAATCAGCAACCAGACAAAAGGCACCACAGCGTACAGCACGAGGGCTTTATCATCGAGCAAGAATGCCTTCAACGAGGCAAATCCTGTGGTGGTTCTGAAAACGTAGAAACGAACCACATTGAATGACAGCCAGGCCAACAAGGCTGACAGCCAATCAAGCAATCCGTACAGTACCAAACGTCGTTTATCGTTCATGAACCTGATAGTCCGTTACAGGAAGGAAGCCTACGCAAAACGAGGTCCTTCTGCAAAACTAACGAAAAAAATACGGGTTTGTTATAATGACCGTGAAACAATCAAGGCCTGAGGATGGAAACCTGGCCACCCGTTCCCAGCTTGATGATGGATGAGGGGGTTGCTTTTGTTGTTTCATCTTGCCTGAAAGCCACTACATAATCAACCCCATCGATGATTTCGGGGGTGATTTCGCGAAAACAGGCAGGACTGGGCGTGCCACTCACATTGGCCGAAGTAGACACGATGGGGCGTTTGAACCGTTGGCAGAGCTCACGGGAAAAAGCCTCCCGGGTCACCCTGATTCCAACACTGCCATCTTCAGCCAGCAGATTGGTTGCCAGATTGCGTGCGCCTTGATAGATGATGGTCAAAGGCTTCTCAGACAATTCCACCAAATCCCAGGCAACATCAGGGAGTTCCTCCACATGCGCCTTCACTTTAGCCATGCTGTCGACAAGCACCAGCATTGCTTTGCTATCTGTACGGCGTTTTAATTCATACACACGGCGTACGGCCTCCTCGTTGGTGGCGTCACAGCCTATGCCCCAGATGGTGTCTGTGGGGTAAAGAATGAGGCCACCACGCTGTAGCACCTCCAAAGCCAACTTGATTGATTCGTTCATAGGTACAGGTTGAAGACACAAAAATACAGCTAATAAAGTGAACAGACTATCAAAAAATACTAGTACCTTTACCCATCTTTTGGTCATTTCAAACGCATCAATGACATCGACTTAGAGGTAATTGATGCATAAGTTGTTGTCCTCTATCGTATTATCATCGACAACACATCGGGGTATTCCGAGCCCCGCCTTACAAAGCGAAGAAAAGAAAAACAATATAGCAATTAATGACAAACAAATGGCAACTCGTACCTTTCACACCGACACAGCGAGACAGCAGCGAAATCCTGGCAAAAGAACTGGATATCAGCCCTGTATTGGCTCAGTTATTGGTGCAGCGAGGTATCACAACAAAAAGCGATGCGGATAAATTCTTCAAACCACAGCTGAAAGACTTGCACGATCCCTTCCTGATGAAGGATATGGACAAGGCAGTGGATCGTCTCAACAAGGCGTTGCAAGAGAAAGAACGCATCCTCGTTTATGGTGACTATGATGTAGACGGAACCACCGCTGTGGCCTTGGTCTACAAGTTTCTCATCCTGTACTCCAACTCATCCTCCGACATCGGATACTACATCCCCGATCGTTACAAGGAGGGATATGGCATTTCATACACAGGTATGGATTTTGCCCACGAAAACGGATACTCCCTGATCATCGCCCTGGACTGTGGCATCAAAGCCGTCGAGAAAATCAAGTACGCCAAGACAAAAGGCATTGACTTCATCATTTGTGATCACCACGTACCGGACGACACCCTGCCTGATGCTGTTGCCGTGCTCGATGCCAAGCGCCCTGACAACACCTACCCCTACGACCAACTTTCTGGTTGTGGTGTGGGCTTTAAATTCATGCAGGCCTTTGCCCAAAACAACAACATCGATTTCGACAAGCACCTCAAGCCGCTGCTCGACCTGGTTGCGGTGAGCATTGCCTCCGATATCGTGCCTATCAGTGGAGAAAACCGTATTCTGGCCTATCATGGACTCAAACAGTTGAACAACAGCCCTGGCATTGGGTTGAAAAGCATCATTGAGGTCTGCAACATCAAGGAAAAGGACAAGGAACTCACCATGAGCGACATTGTCTTCAAGATTGGCCCACGAATCAACGCTTCGGGTCGTATCCAAAGTGGGATGGAGTCGGTCGAATTGCTGGTAGCCAAAGATACGGAGTTGGCCAGGCAGAAAAGCGAAGAAATCAATCAATACAATCAGGAACGCAAGGGACTTGACAAGAGCATCACGGAAGAGGCCAACCAAGCCATCCAACGGTTGACCGACCTGGCCGACCACAAGGGCATCGTTGTGTACAAGGAAGACTGGAGCAAAGGTGTCATCGGCATCGTAGCTTCCCGCCTCACCGAAGAATACTTCAGACCGGCCATTGTCTTGACCCGCACCAACGACCTGGCCACAGGTTCTGCCCGTTCAGTACCTGGTTTTGACATTTACAAAGCTATCGAACATTGCAGGGACTTACTGGAAAACTTTGGTGGTCACACCTATGCAGCCGGGCTTTCCATGAAGGTCGAACGTGTCCCCGAATTTACCGCCAGGTTTGAACAGTATGTTTCTGACAACATCTTGCCTGAACAAATGGTACAAACCATTGACATTGACGCGGAAATCCGTTTTCAGGACATCAGCAAGAGCTTTTTCAAACGTCTGAAACAATTCAATCCTTTCGGGCCCGACAACAACAAACCTGTTTTTTGCACCAGGCATGTCTACGATTATGGCACCAGTCGCCTGGTAGGCCGGGATCAGGAACACATCAAGTTGGAATTGGTAGACCGTCAATCTGAACGCAACGTCATCATGAATGGTATCGCTTTTGGTCAATACGAGCACAACGCTCACATCAAGGCGCAGAAGCCCATTGATATTGTGTACACCATTGAGGAAAACACCTACAATGGAAACACGTCCATTCAATTGATGATTAAAGACATAAGGCCTTCTGACTTAAGTGACCTTTGTTAACCGACGCGGCCTATGGCTGACTTCAGTGACATACTTAACACCTACTGGGGCTACGACACGTTCCGCCCCTTGCAGGAAGCCATCATTACCTCCGTTTACGAAGGACACGATACCTTGGCACTGATGCCAACCGGTGGTGGCAAATCCTTGACCTTCCAGGTGCCATCCCTGGCCATGGAGGGTACATGCCTTGTTGTCACCCCCCTTATCGCCCTCATGAAAGACCAGGTGGAAAACCTGAAGCAACGGGGCATCAGGGCTGCCGCTATTTACTCGGGCATGACCAGGCAGGAAATCATCCTGACCCTCGACAATTGCCACTATGGGGAGTTCAAGTTCCTCTATATTTCGCCGGAGCGCCTGGGCACTGAACTGTTCAGAGAGCGCATCGTCAACATGAACATCAATTTGATTGCTGTAGACGAGGCGCATTGTATTTCGCAGTGGGGGTATGATTTCAGACCCTCCTACTTGAACATAGCCAGCATCAGGCAGCTCCTGCCCGACTGTCCCATCCTCGCATTAACGGCAACGGCCACGGACGAAGTGGTAGCCGATATCCAGGAACGCCTTAGCTTCAAACCCGACGCCAAGGTGTTCAGGATGAGCTTTGCCAGGGACAATTTGGCCTATGTGGTGCGCCAAACCGACGACAAAGAGCGGGAACTGCTGCATATTCTGAACAGTGTGACCGGATCAACCATCATTTATGTCGGCAGCCGCAAAAATAGCAAAGAAGTGGCTGTTTGGTTACGAAAGCATGGCTTTACAGCCGACTACTACCATGCCGGACTGACCAACGAAAGCAAAGACGCCAAACAACGTGCCTGGAAAACAGACGCCTGCCGGATCATGGTAGCCACCAACGCCTTTGGGATGGGTATCGATAAACCTGATGTGCGCCTGGTTATTCATCTGGACACACCAAACTCGATGGAGGCCTACTTCCAGGAAGCGGGTAGAGCAGGCAGGGATGGCGAAAAAGCCTATGCCGTACTCTTGTTTCAAAAGGCTGACAGCACCCGCCTAAAAAAACAATTGGCCGACAGCTTCCCTTCAAAGGACTTAATCCGTCGCGTGTACGAATCACTGGCGTTTTACTTCCAACTGGCGGCGGGCACAGGTATGGGTGCCATGTTCCCCATCAACTTGATTGACTTTTCCACCACCTTCCACTTCAACTACTTACAAGCTTTCAATGCGCTCAAAATATTGGAGCAAGCAGGTTATCTGGAGTTAACGGACGAATTGGACAACCCATCCAGGGTGTATTTTACGACCAGGCGGGATGCCCTTTACCAGGAAAAACTGGGGGACACCTTGACTGAAAATTTGCTGCAGGTTTTGCTACGTTCATACACGGGGCTTTTTGCTGATTATATCGCTATCCAGGAGGAAGTGTTGGCCAAGCGACTAGGTTGCACGGCCGACCAGGTATATCAACGCTTATTGGCTCTCTCTCGCGTCGGTATTATTCACTACATTCCTCGAAAAAAGGCACCATACATTATTTATACACGTAGCCGGGAAGAAACAGAACGTGTTGCTATCAGTCAGGCATGCTACGAAGACAGACGGGAGAGAGCAGCAGCCAGGATGGCTTCCATGTTGACGTATGTGGCTCAGGAAGGAGGTTGCAGAAGTCTACGGCTATTGGCATACTTTGGTGAAACCACATCGGAAGCGTGTGGCCAATGCGATGTGTGCCTGTCGAAAAATGAAACAGGTTTAAACCGCTACCAATACGACAGCATACGAAAACAAGTGGAATCGGTGTTGGCCGAAACGGGACCTTGCGATCACGAAGCATTGGTCACGGCGGTCAGGCAACGATTGACAACGCTGGAAAAGGATTCCAACCAAAGTAAATCAGCGCTACCCAAGGATGAGAAACCTATTCTGACGGTTATCAGACATCTCTGCGATGAGGGTCTTTTACACTACGACAAAGACACCCATCAATTTTTTCAATAAAATTCCTTCATTTTATATCATTTCTCATTTTTTGTACTACTTTTGCAGTCAGATTGTAAGAGACATGAATCAATTCGGTTTTGCATACGGTTATTTTTACTTTTACTTTAACCAGTAAGAGCGGGATATCGTGTGTGTAGTCTAACTGTATAAAACCATAGAGTCCCGCTGAAAACAGCGGGACTTTTTTATTAAAAACCATCGTATGAAGCGAGTTGCCATTCAAGGCGTTGCCGGAGCTTTTCACGACATTGCCGCCAGGGGGTTCTTCGGAACAGAAGAAATAGACATTGTGCCCTGTTCTACGTTTAAAGACATTTTCGCCAGCATCCGCAAGGACAACAGCATTTTAGGCATCATGGCCATCGAGAACACCATCGCCGGCAACCTCCTGCCCAACCACAACCTGTTGAGGGAAAGCGACACCACCATTATCGGAGAGTACAAGCTGCGCATCAGCCACGTGTTGGCCGCCTTGCCCGGACAAACGCTGGCTGATATTACGGAGGTGCACTCCCACCCCATTGCCTTGATGCAGTGCGAGGACTTTCTGAAGAAATACCCGGACTGGAAAGTGGTTGAAAGCGAGGATACAGCCCTCAGCGCCAAGCACATTCAAGAAAACCAAATTGCCGGACGTGCGGCCATCTGCAGTCAGCGTGCGGCGGAAATCTACGGGCTCACCATACTGGAAGCCGGCATCGAAACCAACAAGCGCAATTTTACGCGTTTTCTGATCATTGCCGACCGCTGGGCTGCCGACCAGTATGTGCAACCCTCTGAAAGCCACAAGTCGTCCATCGTTTTTACGACCAAACACGAGGAAGGCTCACTCTCGCAGGTGTTGTCTGTTCTTTCGTTCTACCACGACAACCTGACAAAGATTCAATCCATGCCCATCATCGGCCATGAATGGGAATACCTCTTCTTCATCGACCTGACGTACGATGATTACATGCGCTACAAACAAAGCCTGGACGCCATCCGCCCACTAACCCGCAACCTGCGTATTCTGGGCGAATACCAAATCGGCCAGCAACAGGTTTAGACTCTACACTATCCAATTACTACTCAAGCAAACAGGCATGAAACCCATACGCCCTGCCGAACGTCTCAACAACGTCAGCGAATACTACTTTTCCAAGAAACTCAAAGAAGTTGCTGCCCTCAATGCAGCCGGCAAGAACATCATCAGCCTGGGCATTGGCAGCCCTGACCTACCCCCTTCACCCGAAGCCATTAAAGTGTTGGCCGACCAGGCCGCCCTCCCCAACACCCACGGGTATCAACCCTATAACGGCTTACCTGAGCTACGCAGAGCGTTTGCAACCTGGTACCAAACCTGGTACGGTGTCACGCTCAACCCTGACACGGAAATTCAACCCTTGATTGGTTCCAAAGAAGGCATTCTGCACATTTCAATGGCCTTTTTAAATCCTGGCGATGGCGTACTGGTGCCCAACCCCGGCTACCCCACCTACGCTTCAGTCACACAGCTCGTCCAAGCGGAGGCTTTCACCTACAAACTACTGCCCGAAAACGGCTGGGAGCCCGACTTTGACGCGCTGGAAGCCATGGACCTTAGCCGCGTCAAGCTCATGTGGGTTAACTACCCCAACATGCCCACCGGCGCCAAGGCATCCATGGTCTTGTTTGAAAAGTTGGTCGATTTTGGTCGCCGTCACGGTATCGTCATTTGCAACGACAATCCTTACAGCTTCATTCTCAACGAGGATTACCTTAGCTTGCTTAAAGTGCCCGGTGCCCTCGAGGGCTGCATCGAACTCAACTCCATGAGTAAGTCGCACAACATGCCGGGCTGGCGTATTGGCATGCTGGCCACCAACCCCACCTTTTTACAATGGATCATGCAGGTAAAAAGCAACGTGGATTCGGGCCAGTTCCGTCCCATGCAGTTGGCCGCTGTTGAAGCCCTCAAGGCAGACAAGACCTGGTATGCCGGCATGAATGCTGTCTACAAACGCCGTCGCCTCCTCGCAGAAGCCATCCTCAAAGCCTTGGGTTGCTCGTGGGATCCCGCACAGTCTGGCCTCTTTTTATGGGGACGCGTTCCCGAAAACGGTCTAGATGGCGCTGCCTTATCCGACAAGGTGCTCTACGAAGCCAACGTCTTCATTACCCCTGGCTTTATTTTTGGTAGCCAGGGTGAACGCTATGTTCGGCTTTCTCTGTGCTGCACCGAAGAAAACCTGGCTAAAGCCCTGGAAAGGGTCAGTGCCTTACACTAACAATCCTTCTTATTACGTCATCAATCAAACTACCCACCCATATGGAAACCATGCATTTTGAATCCATTCTTTTACCTGGGGTCGACGCCAAGCGCCCCATCGTCATTGCCGGTCCCTGCAGCGCCGAAACCGAGGAGCAGGTGATGAGCACAGCCAAACAACTGTCAGACAGAGGCATCAAGCTTTTCAGAGCCGGTATCTGGAAACCCCGCACCAGACCAGGCGCTTTCGAAGGTATTGGTACGGTAGGACTGACCTGGCTCCAGCGAGTCAAAGAGGAATACGGCATGTACACGGCCACGGAAGTCGCCACCCCCAAACACGTCGAGGAATGCCTCAAACACGGTGTAGATGTTCTTTGGATAGGTGCTCGCACGTCTGTCAATCCCTTTGCTGTACAGGATATCGCTGATGCTCTCAAGGGCACCGACATCCCTGTCCTCATCAAAAACCCCGTCAACCCCGACCTCGACCTGTGGATTGGCTGCATCGAACGCCTCTACCTGGCCGGTGTCCGCAAACTGGGCGTCATTCACAGGGGTTTCAGCTCGGCCGATAAGAAGATTTACCGCAACCTGCCTCAATGGCACATCCCCATTGAACTCAGACGCCGCTACCCTGATCTACCCATGTTCTGCGACCCCAGTCACATCGGCGGCAAACGGGAACTGATTTCCTCCATCTCGCAACAAGCCATGGATCTCAACTTCGACGGGCTCATGATCGAGTCACACTGCAACCCCGATGGTGCCTGGAGTGATAAGGATCAGCAGGTTACTCCTGACATTCTGGACTACATCCTCAGTTTGCTGGTGATTCGTGAAGGCAAACAGACCACTGAAAGCCTCACCGAGTTGCGCAAGCAAATCGATGAAATCGACGATCAGCTGTTGGAAGTTTTGGCCAAACGTATGCGGGTATCCAGGGAAATCGGTACCTACAAAAAGGAACACAACATGCAGATTCTTCAAGCCCAACGGTACAGTGAAATTCTGGAAGGTCGCATTGACCAGGCCGTGAAGTTCGGGATAGATGGCAACTGCATGAAGAAAATTCTGGAAGTCATCCACGAAGAATCGGTGCGTCAACAAATGCAGGTCATGAACGCTTAATTCAAGTAAACCATGAAAATTCTGATACTGGGGGCTGGTAAAATGGGGCGCTTTTTTGCAGACACCCTAAGTTTTCACCACGACGTGTGCCTGTTTGACACCGATCCCAAACAACTGCGTTTTGTCTACAACGCCATCCGTACCACCGACCTTGAAGAAGTCAAAACCTTCGAGCCTGAATTGATGATCAACGCTGTGACCATCAAATACACCATCGAGGCCTTCAAGACCGTGATACCCTACTTGCCAAAAAACTGCATCCTCTCCGACATTGCGTCTGTCAAAACGGGCTTGAAGGAGTTTTACGAAACGTGCGGTTTCAGGTACGTATCCACTCACCCCATGTTCGGCCCTACGTTTGCCTCTCTGAGTGACCTTAGTACCCAAAGTGCCATCATCATCAAGGAGTCTGACTTTCTGGGAAAGGCTTTTTTCAAGGACGTGTACAGCTCCCTGCGCCTGAAGATTTTTGAGTACTCGTTTGAGAAACATGACCAAACCACCGCATACTCTCTGTCTATTCCTTTCGCTTCGACCTTGGTCTTTGGTTCAGTGATGCGTCATCAAGAGGCTCCTGGTACCACATTCAAACGGCACATGGCTATTGCCCAGGGGTTGATGTCTGAGGACGATTACCTTTTGCAGGAGATTTTGTTCAACCCTTTCGCGCCTGAGCAGTTGGAAAAGATCAGGGAAAAATTGGGTTACCTGCTGGAGATTGTCAAAGACAAGGATGCTGAAAAAATGCAAACCTTCCTCCGAACCGTCCGTAAGAATTTGGAATAACGCTTCCCTCCTTTCAATCCCGCCTAGTTGGCGGGATTGTTTTTCTTTCCCCTTCGAGACCGCTCCCCCTACGGAATCGGCTCTTCTCTTTTCCTTCGAGGCCGCTTCCCTTGGCGGGGTCGGGTGTTGTCTCCAGTACCCGTTCCTCAGGGCTGGCGAACGCTTCGACATCGGCGCCAATCGCTCGTCTCAAGTGACTCGCGAGGTTGGCCTTGCCGATCTCAAAGCCTCCGCTGGCACCCCTCGTCAATGTTACTGGAGACAACACCCAACCCCTTTGGCGGTCCGCTCCGGCAGTGAAATTAACCAGGTGCTACCCCATAGAAAAGCGCCAACAAAGTAGTAGACCGGCATTAGAACTGCTCACCATTGATGCCATTTGTCTGTGCTCAGCGTTTTATGGCGTTGCTTGGTACTTTCTTTTGGATGGTATTTGTTTTGCTGTCTCTTGCTTGTTCCCTTTTATTTAGCGGTTTCTTTTGAGGCACTCCCTGCTTCGGTGAACTATGGCTTGATAAGTTCAGCTTTGGTGACCTCTGCTCCGATGCCTTCTTTTAGCACTCTCTTATGAGGTAGTGACTTGATGAATTTGATGCCGGAGCGCACCGCAGCGGGGTTGGGTATTGAATCCGACAACATTGACGAGGGGTGCCAGCGAACCCGACGAGAGCGGCATTGCCGACTTCGTGAAGTCACTTGAGACGAACGATCGGCGCCGCTGTCTAGGGGACGCCAGCCCTGAGGAACGGGTGTCGGAGACAATACCCGACTCCGCCTAAGGGGAGCGGAATCGAAGAAAGAAAGAGATTTCCGCCCAAAGGGGAGCGGGATCGAAGAGAAAGAGATACCGCAACAAGGGGAGCAGGATCGAAGGAAAAAAAATCCCGCCCTGAAGAGAGCGGGATTGAAGATAAAAGCGATACCCGCTTTACTGATTCAATAGATAGCCCTTGAACGCCTCATACGCCTTAGACATGGGCACCGACTGCTTGGTACCATTCATAAAAGCCTTCAACGTATCAGGAATAGCAACAGGCTGACCAATCAAAGGCTCCACCGTGTCTTTAAACTTAGCCGGATGAGCCGTTTCCAGGAATACACCAACCTCATCAGGTCGCAACTGCTCAGACAAGGCCCTGTAACCACAGGCACCGTGAGGATCGAGCAAGTAATTCGTCTGCTCGAAGACCATCTTGACCGTTTCGCCAATTTCAGCATCCGTATACCTGGCACCACTGATGGCAGCCTTGATAGCCTCATGCGAATGACCGTACAAGTCAAGGATGCGCGCGAAGTTACTGGGATCTCCCACATCCATGGCGTTGGCAATGGTAGGAACGGAAGGCCTGGGAGTGTAGGCGCCGGTTTTCAGGTACTCGAAGAAGATATCGTTGCGGTTGTTGGCGGCAATAAACCGTTTGATGGGTAATCCCATTCGTTGAGCCACCAAGCCGGCCGTCAGGTTGCCAAAATTACCACTGGGCACGCAGACCACCAGGTTGTCGGCCAACCCTTGACGCTTCAGTTGAGCATACGCGTGAAAGTAATAGAATGCCTGAGGCAGGAACCTGGCCACATTGATGGAATTGGCTGACGTCAAGTTCATGTGTGCCTTGAGGTCGGCATCCATAAAAGCAGCCTTGACCAGGGCTTGGCAATCGTCGAAAGTACCGTCCACCTCAATCGCAATGATGTTCTGGCCCAACGTGGTGAACTGCATCTCCTGTATCTCACTGACCAGGCCTTTGGGGTAAAGCACATACACATGAATTCCCTTAACACCCAAAAAGCCGTTAGCCACGGCGCTACCCGTATCTCCCGATGTAGCAACCAGGACATTGACATCGGTCTGCCCTTGTTTGCGAATGAAGTAACCTAACAGACGGGCCATGAAACGGCCACCCACATCCTTGAAGGCGCAAGTGGGGCCATGAAACAATTCCAGACTGTAAATAGAGTCCGTCACCTTGACGACAGGCGTATCAAAAGAGAGGGTATCGAAGACCAACTCCTTAAGGGTATCCGGTTCGACATCCTCCCCAAAAAAGGCGGTAGCTACTCTGTGGGCAATGGATTGAAAGTCAAGTTGGTCGATGGATTCATAAAACGAATCAGGCAGAACAGCTATACGTTCAGGCATATACAAGCCCCTGTCAACAGCCAGGCCGTCAACAACAGCGGTTTGCAGACTGGCCAGGGGCGCTTGGTGGTTGGTGCTGTAATAGTGCATATAACAAGTTTTTACGTGACTAAGTAAGGTTGATAAAACACACTTATAACGCTTATTGAATCAAGGCTTCCATAAAACCCGACCCACTGAGCAGACCGTAATCACCTTGACTGGCCGCCACCTCATCATAGCGGGTGACAGCGTCCGGTGTGTTTCCGGGTTTGTAAATCAAGAAGGGCACCGGTTCATTCACATGGGTCTTTATGCGGCACCAGGTGGGATGGTCGGGCAGCACAGCAATGGCCACAGGAGATGTCCAATGCTTGACAGCCTCGTAAATCGGGCCAATAATACGTCTGTCCAGGTCTTCGATAGTCTTGATTTTCAATGCCACATTCCCTTCATGGCTGGCCTCATCGGAGGCCTCAACATGGAGGAAAACAAAATCCTCTGTTTCCAGGGCCTTGAGGGCAGCGTCGGCTTTACCTTCGTAATTGGTATCAAACAAGCCAGTAGCCCCTTCCACAACCAAGGGCGTCAAGCCTGCGTACACACCAATGCCTTTGATTAGATCGACAGCTGAAATGACACTGCCGGATTGAATAACCGGGAAACGCTCCATCAGGGTCTTCATGGCTGGTTTGTAACCAGGCGACCAAGGCCAGAGACTGTTGGCCATATCCTTGCCGGCTGCCTTACGACGCAGGTTGACCGGATGTTGTGCCAACAACGCTTGTGAACGAACGATTAGTTCATTGAGCAAGTCGGCCGTTGGTTTAGCGTCTTCGTGTTCGGCTCTTATCAATACGGATTGCCAAGGCGTACCAGGCACATCGTGGGGTGGCGTGCAACTCAACCGTTTGTCACCCCCTTTGATAACCAACAGGTGCCTGTACGAAACGCCTTCGTGGAAGCAAACACGGGGGCCACCCAACTGTTCGTTCAAATAGTGAATCAGTTCGCTTGCTTCCTGGTTGGAAATGTGACCGGCAGAATGGTTCTTTATGGCATCTCCTTCGATGCAAATGAGGTTGCAGCGCAAAGCCAGGTCGCCAGGCTCAAGGGAAACCCCCATGCTGGCGGCCTCCAGCGAGCCACGTCCTTCAAAATCGGTGCGCACATCGTAGCCCAACACACTCATGTTGGCTATTTCACTGCCTGGAGGGAAACCTTCGGGTATGGTGGATAAACGTCCACTGCGGCCACGAGCAGCCAGCAGATCCATATAGGGAGTATCAGCCGCTTGGAGCGGCGTTTGCATGTCCAATTCCGGCAGGGGCTCATCAGCCATTCCATCGCCCAATACAATCAGGTATTTCATAGGACCCTGGTTTTACCTGATGTTGGCGATGCTGATGATGTCAGCAAAGACACCGGCCGCCGTGACACTGGCACCAGCTCCGTAACCCTTGATCATCATGGGGTATTGCAGGTAGCGCTCTGTGGTAATCAAAATGATGTTGTTGCTGCCTTCCAGGTCATAGAAGGGGTGGTTGGAGGCAACAGCTTCCAAGCCTACCGAGCAATGTCCATTCTCCATCTTGGCCACAAATCGCCAACGTTTACCTTCTGATTCCAGCACACCACGCTTAGCCTCAAATTCGACATCCAACTTGGGAATGCTGGACCAGAAATCGTCTAATGAACCCTTGAAATAGTCGTCCGGCACAAACAGATTTTTGACAACATTCTCTTGTTCTATGGCATAACCGGCTTCTCTGGCCAGGATGACCAACTTGCGGATAACATCCTTGCCGCTCAAATCGATGCGGGGATCTGGTTCCGAGTACCTGGCCTCTTGAGCCATCTTGATGGCTTTGGACAAGGGCACATTGGCGCTTAGGGTGTTGAAGATAAAATTCAAGGTGCCGCTCAACACGGCCTCCATTTTCAGTATCCTGTCACCAGAGTTGATCAGGTTGTTGATGGTGTTGATGATGGGCAAACCGGCACCCACGTTGGTCTCAAACAGGAACTTGATCCCTTTCTTGCGTGCCAGGTTCTTGAGCGTCATATAGTTGTTGTAATCGGAAGAGGCCGCTATCTTGTTGGCAGCCACCACCGAGACGTTGTGCTCAAGCAGATCCCTGTACAACGCTGCAATATCAGGTGAAGCGGTACAATCCACGAAGACTGAATTAAAGATGTTCATGGATAAAATCTCATCCCTGAGTAACGTAGGTGTGGTGGGTATGCCCTCTTGGTACAAGGTTTCCTTGTAACTTTCCAGGTTGATGCCATCCCTGTTGAAAATGGCCTTGTTGACATCGGCGATACCAACCACATTGAGTTTCAATCCATTTTGGGCCATCAACAAGGGCTGTTGTTGCTTGATCTGTTCCAACAGACTGCCTCCAACCGTTCCGATACCGGTTAGGAAAAGGTTGAGCACCTGGTAGTCGGACAAGAAAAACGAGTCGTGAATGACGTTCAAGGCTTTTCGCAGGGAACTCACATTGGTCACAAAGGAAATGTTGGTTTCCGAAGCGCCCTGGGCACAAGCTATGACGTTAATACCATTACGTCCCAACGTGCCGAACAACTTTCCAGCTATACCAGGGATACGTTTCATATTTTCGCCAACAATGGCGATGGTGGCCAGATCATCTTCGGCAAAAATGCGGTTGATCTCACCCATCTCGATTTCCAGCTTGAATTCTTCTTGTAAAACATCGACAGCCAGAGGGGCATCGGCTGAACGGACACCTATGGACGTGGTATTTTCGGAAGAAGCCTGTGACACCATGAACACAGAAATGCCGGCTTTGGCCAAGGCCTTGAATATCCTGTAATTGACCCCGATGACACCAACCATACCCAGGCCTTCAACGGTGATCAAGCTGGTATCGCCAATGGAAGAAATCCCTTTGATGGACTTACCTTCGCCATTCTGAGGTTTTTGTCCGGAGATATACGTGCCTGGCGCATCCGGATTGAAGGTGTTTTTGATGCGGATAGGTATGTTTTTGTGAAATGCAGGGAAGATGGTGGGGGGAAAAATCACCTTGGCACCGAAATTACAGAGCTCCATGGCTTCGACATAGGTCAACTGCTCAATGACATAAGCGTTGTTGATCACTTTGGGATCGGCCGTCATAAAGCCGTCTACATCGGTCCAGATTTCCAGGAGGGTGGCATTGAGTTCGGCAGCCAGGATGGCAGCGGTATAGTCTGACCCACCTCTACCAAGATTGGTGGTTTCATTGTTAGATGCACTGCTGGCGATAAAACCGCCCATCACAACAACATCGGGAGCCTGTTTGAAGGCTTTTTTGATTAAGTTGGCTGTCAGTTTGAAATCGACAATGTGTTTGCCGTGTTGTTCATGCGTCTTGATCAGATCGCGGGCATCCACGTGTTCGGCTTCCAGAAATTTAGCGATAAAATAGGAAGAGATGCGCTCACCATATGCAACCACTGCGTCTGAGGTTTTGCGTGAGCAGTCTTGTATCAGGCTGAGGCCTTTGAAAATGTTGCTCAACTCTTCCAGCTTGCGGTCCACTTCAAATTGTACAGCGTCCAACAGTTTGTCCGAAAAAAGATTGGACAGTAGTTGTTCGTGTATTGACTTGATTTGTTGGAACGTTTGTTGGTAAGCCTGATCGCCGGCCACTGCCTGGTCAGTTGTTTTGATCAACAGATCGGTCACCCCGCTGACAGCAGAAACGACTACGGCGACGGGTTCTTGTTGAGAGCTGACTATCTGCTTGATGTTGAGCAAGCTGTTCACGGAACCTACGGATGTTCCGCCGAATTTCATTACCTTCATGACTTGTTTTGTTTTATAGATTTGTTCAACGCAGAACGTCGGACCTACAAGTGTCCCTAGTGCGGAAGCACCATCCTTGCGTCGGATAAAGAAAAATACGTTTGGAGAAAACCGGGTAACCGGTAGAGAATGGACCTTTTTTCGGATCCGGGCAAGACACATCCCGGTGTCCCTACCCTTAGGTGTAGATTAATTGACCCCCCAAGGGGTGGTGGTCGTTCGCATGTACAAGGTATACAATAGGATCATATCACTCTGTAAGGGTAGTACCGCGCAAATATACGGGATTTTATTTAAAAAGTCCTGGTCTTGTTGTTTTTTTCTCCCTTTTACCGTTTACAGGTAACAATTTGACGCTTTGAAGGCTATTCTTTTGGGTTTCCGACATTAATAGGCTTTGTCACTACGGCTACCAGCCACATTGCTTCGGCTGAATGATTGGGCGCTCCGATTCTGGAACTTCACAGGCAACACGAAAGGTACAGCAACAGCATTACCGTTTACGGTGCCGGGCGTCCAGGCAGGCATGGAAGCAATCATATCTACAGCAGCTTTATCCAATTCAGGATGCAAGGACTTGATCACTTTGACATCTGTCACCTCGCCGTTTTCTTTAACGAGAAAATAGACAAGAACGGCACCCTCAATTGGCTCTATCGCTGTGATAGGGGGATATACCAGGTTTTTGCGAACATAGGTATTGAGCGCTTTGGAGCCTCCTATGAAAGCGGGTTCTTTATCAACAGGCATGACTTCTGACAGTTCTTCACCATTGGCCCCCAACACATTAACAACAACAGCCAGTTTTGAGCGGCCTTTTTCATCGAGCACCCGCCAGTTGATCACTTTATTACCCTCGTACAACACCTCTTTTTGGATGCGTCCGTTTTTGTGAAACCAGGTGAACAATCCATCACGGATCTCAGGAACGAGTGTCATAAGGGTACCCGAACGCAACACCCGTCCGTTCAAATCGTAATCCTGCACAATAATGTGTTGATTGAGGGTGTCTTCTTCAGCCACCCGATAATAGCTGGCTCCCTCTTTGGAGTCAAGCTTGTTCCAATCCTGATCGTACCAACTGATTGTTTGAGCAGATACACTCAAGAAACAAGTCATCAGAAAAAACACCAATACAGATAGCGGTTTCATGGCTCACTAATTTTTCATCCTTGACACAAATATACCGTTTTTTTACAGTTTAAAGAACCGACCATGTGGCCTTTCAATAAAAAACAAGAAATGGCTTGTGGTTGTATTGTCGGCATAGGATTTTTCGGTACTTTTAGCCCATTGATGGCTTGATTATGAGACCATTCTTCATCGCGATCTGTTGTCTGTTTATTCAAACGGCCACGGCAGGCAACCGTACTACCATGATCACCTCTATACCGTTCGATCTGGTTGGAAGCTATGTGGTATTGACGGTTCGCATCAATACATCCACTCCATTGCGGTTTATCCTTGATTCCGGCCTGAGCAATACGTTGATCACCGAAATGTATCCTTCAGATAGTTTAAGCCTGCAGTTTTCTGACACGCTGACCATCAAAGGCCTGGGAGCGGGACGTAAGGTGGAAGCGCTGGTCAGTCAAGGCAACACCCTGGAGGTTGGCCGCATGCGCTTCGTCAACCAACGGGTACACTTGCTCATGGAAGACCTCTTCAATTTATCAGCACTGACGGGTCAGCCCATAAATGGGCTATTGGGATCAGATTTTTTTCAAGACCATGTGGTGCAAATTGATTATGTCAAACGGCGTATCAACTTTTATGAAAGCAGTTCTTTTGAGGCCCCAAAGGGATTTGTCGCTGTGCCGCTGGTCATTAAACAGCAAAAGATGTACACTCAGCTGTTGGTGAAACAAGCAGGAGATAAACCTCGAAAAGTCATGGTGCTGTTGGATACTGGGGCTGAATTGACGGCCTGGCTCCACCTGCAAGGGCAAGGAGGTCTCAGATTGCCTGAAAAAACACTTGAGGGTTACATCGGAGAAGGATTAAACGGCCCTATTACCGGTCATTTCGGTCGCATCCCTGGTCTTTTCGTCGGCGGCTGGAAACTTGACAAACCGGTGGTTTCGTTTCCCGATTCCTCCTGCATCGCCGACATGCTAAAGGACGAATCAAGGGAGGGCACCCTGGGAAGCCAGGCACTGACTCGTTTTCACCTGATTTTCGATGAGCCCAACGAGCTCATGTACATAAAGCCCAACCATCTGCACAAGAAACCGTTTGGATACAATGTTTCCGGCATGGATATTCACAAACAACGCCAGGCGCCCTTTTTACCCCATATCTATCACGTACGTTTGGGTTCTCCTGCTTATGAGGCTGGCGTGAGAGAAGGCGATTTCTTACTGGAAGCGGATGGTATGAGTGGCTTCAGCACAGATATAACATTGCTTAGAGGCATCCTGGAAACGCCACGAAGGGCGCCCGTCTCCATGACCGTACTCAGAGAAAATAAAACACTGGACCTCAGCGTCACGATGAAAGACGAACTGGCCGACTGATTAAAAACCAATCATATAACCCACTGTCATATTAATCACGGCAGGCGCTTTATAGCTGTTCAAAAGCAGATTGGGTTCGATGTAAATAACGTCAGTAGGGGTTAGTTTTTTCAAGAGGCTGGCACCAATCTTCAACGTCAGGTTGCTGTACCCTTCATTGACGGTCTGGCTGTTTCTGACCTTTGTTTCCCAGCCCAAATGTCCCAATGCTTCCAAGTCGGGGCGAAGCATCAGTTGATCGGAGAGCCAATAGTTCAAGGACAAATCGAATCCCAGTTGTCCGGCTGTGAAATTGTCATATCGAATGAACTGAGTTCTGTTCTCGTCTTCCCAGTATTGATAATTACGGTATCCGTACCTCCCGGCACCGCCCTTCAATCCAAGCTGAAAATCCACTGACTGGTTGAGGGGGGTATTGACAGCCCACCAGGTGAAAAGCCCAGACACGCCATTGATGGTTCCGTCATACGTATACTGGTCGTTGGTATTGATGTTGGTATTGGTATAGAGTATATCCATACTATATCGGGACGCCCAATCCAAGCCTACCTGGCAAGTGAATCCATTCATTTCCTTACCCGTTTCCATGCCTGCACCAAACTTGATAATGGTATTGTTCTCATCCAATAAGGCACTCATCTGAGGCATGGCTACAGGTATGAAACCGGCGCAGGCCAACAGGGCCAAAACGCGCTTACATAACGCTTTCCTTATCATTGTTACATTCATTGTTTTTAAACCATCTCAAGTAGCAAATATGCTGATTTTTTTTGATGGTACCATCGCTCCCCTGTTAAATAGAGGCAAAATGTGGTTGAGTGACCTTAACCCCCGGTTGAGTCCATGGATCCAACATCGCGTTGATCAACCGTATTTCCTGGCAAGCAGCCAGTTCTTCCAACCGGATGGTTGCTTCCCGTATCAAGCCCTCAGCTAGCAGACGCTGCCGGCAAGTGCCGTTTAACAAATAGGTGGAGGGGGTCAGCCATTGGTTGCCCATCAACACCATCACATTGCTGAAAGATGTATCTGTCACAAACCCCTGTTTTATCAATAAGACATCGTCAGCCTGTCCCTTGAGTGCCAACAGGGCGTCAAGCGCAGACCGGTCCTCATACTTGAACGGGTACTCCACCGCATCGGCATTCACGGGTGCCAGCGTCTTTATTGGTCTGGGTTCATAGGGGATATAGGCGATGGATTCAAGGGTTTCACCATAGACCATGCGGCATTTATAGGTGCCCATACCCAATCCGTCGGGTATCACAAAGGCCTCTTTCAACGCTAAAGGCATGACCTGGTTGTCGACCAGGTGTCCATAATGATGGAGCCAGGTCTGCTCCATTCGGTTAAGATGCCATTCCAGGTGTTTGAAAGCACCATTCTCAACACACACGGATTCAATAAACCGGTACATAGACTTTCAGTTGCATTTCTTCGTATTCTTCTTCCAGACGGCTCATGGCTGTCAGTCCTCCTCCGCTTTTGTACACCCAGCCATCTGAGGTGCGTTCGATAAATCGGATGAGTACGGCACTATCCAGATCCCGACCGTCAAAAACGCCAAAGACACCGGTGTAATAGCCTCGTTTGTATGTTTCAACCGCATTGATCAATTCGACGGTTTTTTCCTTTGGGGCTCCGGTCACCGAACCGGCCGGCAGCAACGCTGCGATAATATCTCCAATATGCGCCTGGTAATCGGCAGGCAGTTTTCCAACTATCCTGGAACTCACCTGCAACAATTTTCCGTTGTCGGTGACCACCTCTTCCACGTACCTGAAGTTTTCCACCGTAACGTTCGTAGCCACCTGGCTCAAATCGTTGCGGAGCAAATCGACCACAGTGCTGTGTTCAGCCTTTTCCTTCACATTAGCCAACAAACACTCCCTGGCATTGGGTAATGAAGCGTCGATGGTGCCCTTCATGGGGTATGTACTGATGACACCGTTGTTGATACGGACAAAGGTTTCAGGTGAAAAACAAACAAAAAGATCCTTGTATTTCAATTTATACCTGGCGCGCACTTTCTCGTAGACATCATCCAGATGGGTGGTAAGACTGATGGGCGTTTGGCAGGTAAGATTGACAAGGTAGGTATCACCCCGACGCAACGCCACCATCATTTGATTGAACTGCTGGGAATACTGATCAAGGGGATAGGGAGCAAGGCGTTGAAGCAGTGGCGTTGAAACAACAGAATGATCCGGGAGGTCTTTTCCTTCCAAATCTGCGGTGAAAAGGCCGGGTAGTTGAAATCGCACTCCCTGTGAAGCCACCTCATTCAGCGTCCACACCTCAGGGCACTGCCTGTCAAAATCGAACAAGAAAAGGAAGGGCTGTCCATCCTTCCCCAAAGCATTCATCCGTTGTTTGACATCATGGAGTTGTGCGAGGTTTCCTGTCATAAGGAGGACAATTAGGATGTAAAGGTAGGTATTGTAGCAAAAAAGGCACCAATATCCTTTATATTTCTTGACGAATGTTGTTGTTACATCAAACGATTTCAATTACATTCGCAGTTAAAGGCCTCTGCCATGAACACACAAGAACTCGATGTCATTTTTGACATGCTCATTAAATCGTCATCGACATGCAGCATACTGGTTGACTTGAACGGCAACATCATCCGTTTTAACGATGCCTACAGGGAGTTAATTGGTTTTTCAGACGATGAAATAAGGGATAAAGATTTCACCGTGTATGAATCTGATGCCGTTTATCAACGTGAGATTGGCTTTATGAACGAATTGCTCAAGGGTCAACGCAGTGACATCAAATATGAATCCACCCGACTGAGCAAAAGTGGTCATATCATCCCGGTAGAGGTAACGGCCCTCCTTTTCACCGATAAAAATGGCCAGGCCGAGTTCGCCCTCAAACGCATCGAGGACATTTCCAACAAGGTTCAATCAGAAGCCATTAGCCGCAATCAAATGTTCTTCCTCAAGACACTGCTTGATGAGGTCCCCTTGAGCATCTATTTCAAGGACAAGAACAGCCGCTTTCTGCTCAACAGCAGGGACCACCTGGCTATGTTGGGAGAAAAAGACATGAACGCCATCAAAGGCAAAAGCGACTTTGATTTCTTCGCGCCCGAACACGCCCAGAAAGCCCTTAACGATGAAGCCTTCATCATGCAAACGGGGCAAAGCCTTAATGTGGTGGAAAAAATCATCGATAAAGACGGCAAAATACGTTGGGGACAGACTATTAAGAATGTTCTCAAAGACCAGAATGGGGAAGTGTTGGGTACGTTTGGTATTACCAGGGACATCACTGAACTAAAAGAGGCGCAGGATGCGCTGGAGGCAGCCAATACTGATCTCCAAACAAAAAACACCCTGTTGCAAGACACCATCGAAGAATTGAGTCGCACGCAAAATAAGCTGGTTTTTGCCGAGAAAATGGCCGCTTTGGGGAGTTTGATCGGTGGCATCGCCCACGAAATCAACACCCCGCTTGGAGCCATCAAAGCCAGCTCAGGCAACATCATGGAGGTTGTCCAAAAAATCAGCATCGACCTGCCTTGGCTCATTGAAAACGCCACGCCCATTGAAATCAATTGGCTGTTCAAATTGCTTTCCGAAGCGGACGCAAGGGACATTTCCGTCTTTTCCAAAGAAGAACGGCAACACAAACGGATATTGTCTGATCTGCTGGAAGCCAATGGGATTGAAAACGCCCAATTAGCGGCCGACACCATCGTCTCCTTTAAGTTAAACTATTCCGACGAGACCTATTTGACGTTATTGAGGCAGCCCAATTCGCAACGACTGCTCCAGATTCTCAAAGTGTTGTTCTCACTCAAACGCAACACCAACAACATCGCTGTGTCTGTAGACAAAGCCTCCAATGTGGTCAAAGCGCTAAAGAGTTACATCTACAAAAACGCAGCCGGCGAATTTGAAACCGTGGATTTGACAGAGACCATCAATACCGTTTTGGTGCTGACAGCCAACATGATCAAGCACAGCAAAACGGAAGTCATCACCCAGTTCTCATCGATACCCTTGGTAAAATGCCAACAAGATGAGATATGTCAGATCTGGACCAACATCATCACGAACGCTATCCAGGCTATGGGTGAAGGAGGCACATTGACCATTTCCCTGTCCAGTCTTCAGGATAAAGGCACGGTATTGGTCACCTTTACCGACAATGGTCCAGGCATGCCTGAGAACGTTCGCCAACGCGTATTTGAGCCCTTCTTTACCACCAAGCCCAAGGGGCAAGGCACTGGTATGGGGCTGGATATCTCCAGACAAATCATTGAACGGCACAAAGGCCGGATTGATGTTTCCTCCACACCTGGAGAAGGTACCACCTTCTACGTTGAATTACCGCTGCAACCTGAATCCTCACCTCTCCAATAATCCCCGGAAACAAGATGAAACAAGCTATTATTTGTGTTGACGACGAGGACATTATCCTCGAAGCCCTAAAAGATCAACTGGGATCCTTCTTCGATCATCAATACCTGATCGAGACATCGACCACAGCCGAGGAAGCGCTGGAAATATACGATGAACTCAAGGAAAACGGTTACAATGTCCCCGTAGTCATCTCCGACTACCTCATGCCAGCCATGCGCGGTGATGAATTGCTCATCAAAGTGCACGAGAAGAATCCCAAGACGCTCAAAATTCTACTCACCGGTCATGCCAACATTGAAGGCATCACCAACGCCATCAACAAAGCCAACCTCTATCGGTACATTCCCAAACCCTGGGATAAAGACGACTTGATTCTGACCGTCAGAGAAGCCGTGCGCAGTTTCTTGCAGGAAGAAGAAATAAAGGAGAAAAATGCCGAACTGCAGGCCATCAACGAAAACCTCGAAAAACTCGTTGATGAACGTACGGCAGCCCTGGAAGAAGCCAATGCCACCAAGGACAAGTTCTTTTCCATTATCGCTCACGATATGAAGGATCATTTTGGTGGGCTGCTTGGTTACACAGAAATGCTTTCCTCCGATTTTGAACGATTTGGAAACGAGGAAAAACAAACCATGGTCGATACCATCAGTGACCTGGCCCAACAGTTGTACAAATTACTGCATAACTTGTTGGAATGGGCCAACATTCAGACAGGCTCCAGGACGTTCAATCCCACCAACTTTCCATTAAATGCTTTTATTCTCGATGAAATCACCCTTCTGAACAAATTTGCCGAGGCAAAAGAACAAACGCTGCTCTTCAAACAAGGGGGAG
The DNA here is from genome assembly GCA_012718945.1 of Bacteroidales bacterium. Taxonomy (GTDB): domain Bacteria; phylum Bacteroidota; class Bacteroidia; order Bacteroidales; family UBA1402; genus UBA8389. The sequence goes on along the minus strand of JAAYBL010000169.1, from coordinate 6,461 downwards.
AGATGATGGTTTTTGGCGATGAAAGCATGCTATCATCCGTGTTACGCAATGTGGTCACCAATGCCTTCAAGTTTACGTACCCCAAGGGTGTCATTGAAATAGCCGTCACTCAATCGGGAAAATTTGCCGTTATAACCGTAGAAGACAATGGGGTAGGCATTTCGCAAGACAACCTCAAACGCCTGTTTAAGGTCAACGAATCAGTGAAAACCTACGGTACCAACCAGGAATCAGGCACAGGCTTGGGTTTGATCCTTTGTAAGGAATTCATCGAGAAAAACGGGGGCACCATCTCTCTGGTATCAGAAGTGAATTCAGGGACCACGGTGACATTCACCATCCCATTGTTCGGACAGTAAAACGTACGACTGTACCGTGTGCCATGACAGTCATTCAACGTGTATTTCGATTTTACTACGAAGGCTTCAGGAACATGACCCTGGGCAAAACATTATGGGCAATCATATTGATCAAATTATTCATCATGTTTGCCATCCTCAAAGTCTTTTTCTTCCCCAACTTTCTAAACAGCCGGTTTGAAAGTGACGAAGAAAAGGCCGCCTATGTAAGTGAGCAACTGACGGAGAAACAGACACCTTAACCTAACCACTATGGATACATCCTCATTATCTCTGGTCGACCTTTCGCGTGCCCAATTCGCATTAACGGCCATGTACCACTGGCTGTTTGTCCCCATGACACTAGGGCTTGGGGGCATCATAGGCATCTTGGAAACATTTTATTACAAAACGGGCAATCCGGAATGGAAACGCATCACCCAGTTTTGGATGAAACTGTTTGGTATCAATTTTGCCATTGGTGTGGCTACGGGCATCATCCTTGAATTTGAATTTGGTACGAACTGGTCCAACTACAGTTGGTTTGTGGGTGATATTTTCGGGGCTCCGCTGGCCATCGAAGGGATACTGGCCTTCTTCATGGAAGCCACGTTTATTGCCATCATGTTTTTCGGGTGGAACAAGGTCAGCAAAGGGGTTCACTTAATGGCCACCTGGCTAACGGTGTTTGGAGCGACCATTTCAGCCCTTTGGATTCTTGTAGCCAACGCCTGGATGCAATTCCCTGACGGCATGACCTTCAATCCGGACACCATGCGTAACGAGATGGCTGATTTTTGGGCCGTCTTACTTTCACCGGTAGCCATCAACAAGTTTTTTCATACGGTCTTCTCCAGCTGGATTGTCGGTAGCGCCTTCTGTTTGGGTGTCAGTGCCTGGTTCCTTCTTAAAAAGCGGGAGCACAGCCTGGCCAACAAGAGTATCCTTATCGCGTCCGTCTTTGGCTTCCTTGGTGCCTTCCTGACCGCCATCACGGGTGATGGATCGGCCTACCAGGTGGCTCAGCGCCAACCCATGAAACTGGCCGCCATGGAAGGGCTTTATCAGGGCAAAGAAGGTGCAGGTCTGGTGGCCTTTGGGGTATTAAACCCTGCCAAGGAAACCTACAACGACAGCATCAACCCCTTCTTACTAAAGATAGAAATACCCAAGGTGTTGTCTTACCTATCGTACAGAGACATCGACGCCTTTGTTCCCGGCATCACCGACCTGATGGAGGGAGGTTTTGAACAGGTGTCACGTGATGGCTGCACCACCACAGCACTTTCTGCCGAGGAAAAAATGCGATTGGGCGACAAGGCTGTCCAGGCACTGGCTGCCTACAAAACAGCCAAAAGTGAGGGTAATGACAGCCTGGCCTCAGCACATAGGGCTGAGATGGAAGCCAATTATCCGTGGTTCGGATATGGTTTTGTTCCGGAGAAGGCAGACCTTATTCCTCCGGTACCGTTGGTTTTCTACACCTTTCATATTATGGTGACATTGGGCATGTTCTTCCTGGCCTTATTCCTATTGACAGGGTGGTTGAGTTGGAAGAAGAAACTCGACAATCAGCGCTGGCTACAGTGGATAGCCCTTCTTGGCATACCTCTGGCCTGGATTTGTTCCGAAAGTGGTTGGATTGTCGCTGAAGTGGGGCGTCAACCCTGGGTCATTCAGGACATCATGCCCACCTACGCGGCCGTTTCAGCCTTGAATCCCACCTCCGTGCTGGTCACATTCATCCTGTTTGCCGTTTTGTTTACCGTATTGCTCATTGCCGAAATTGGGATCATCCTGAAACAGATCCGCAAGGGACCTGAAGACGTTCACTAACTAAAATCATACACCATGGACTACTCATTCCTGCAACACTATTGGTGGTTTATCATCGCCCTGCTGGGCGGCTTGCTGGTCTTTTTGTTGTTCGTTCAGGGTGGGCAAACCCTGCTGTATCAAGTGGGCAAAACGCAACTTGAACAAACCATGTTGATCAATACGCTAGGTCGCAAATGGGAATTCACCTTCACGACCCTGGTCACTTTCGGTGGTGCCTTGTTTGCCGCCTTCCCCATGTATTACGCCACCAGCTTCGGTGGTGCCTACTGGTTGTGGATGCTCATTCTTTTCTGCTTCATCATCCAGGCCGTTTCGTACGAATACAGGATGAAAAAGGGCAACTTATTGGGGCAGCGCACCTACGAAGCGTTCTTGCTGATCAACGGCGTAGGTGGTCTGGTCTTGCTAGGTGTTGCCGTCGGTCTGTTTTTTACAGGCGGAGACTTCCTCATCAACAAAAGCAATCTGACCAACCCCGGCAACCCTGTCATCTCCAGTTGGGCCAATCCCTGGCATGGGCTGGAAGCCATTATCAACATTCAAAACCTTTTGTTGGGGCTGACGCTCTTTTTCCTGGCCAGAACGCAAGCCGCCTTGTATTTTATCAACAGCATTGACCATGAAGCCATCCTGTTACGATCCAGGCAGCAGATGAAAATCAACGCTGTGCCCTTCTTACTTCTCTTTGTCGGCTTTGTGGTCACCTTGCTACTTCAAGATGGCCTGCGATACGATCCATCACTTGAGCAACTCGTACCCCGCTCCTATCATTATGCGTTAAGCCTCCTGGAAATGCCTGTTGTTTTGTTGCTCATGTTGGCTGGCGTCGTACTCGTGTTGACCGGCATCGTATTGAGCTGGATCAAACCAACCTTCCGCAAGGGTATTTGGTTGAGTGGTTCGGGGACCATCTTGACCGTGTTGAGTTTGTTGTTGCTGGCCGGCTGGAATCAAACGGCCTTTTTCCCCTCAAACATTGACCCGCAAGCCTCTCTCACTTTGGCGAACGCATCCTCCAGTTTCTTCACACTTAAAGTGATGAGTGTTGTTTCCCTTATCATTCCCTTTGTTGGGGCCTACATTTTTTATGCCTGGAGAGTTATGAACCGCCAACCTGTCACTTCTGCAGAAATGCAGGAACCCGGCCACAAGTACTAATATTCAAAGAATTAAAGATAGAATTATGAAAAACCAGGGCCGCCTTCATCACCGACCCTGGTTTTTTTCATGCATCATGTTATGTTTTGAAGCTTCACCCGTCATTTAAATGATGAAACCTGAACAGTTCAAGGCAGACGTACTGCCACTACGCGATGGGTTGTTCCGAGTAGCACGCCGGATGCTGGAGGAAGAACAAGATGCGGAAGATGCCGTACAGGAAGCGTTTCTCAAATTGTGGCAACTAAGGGACAGTCTTGATCGGTACGACAGTCTGGCTGCGTTTGCTACCACAGTGACAAGAAACCTCTGTATTGACAAACTCAGGCTGCGTGAGCGTCAGTGTTCGCTCGATGATTCCTTATACAAGCAAGCTGCTCCTGACAACCCTTACCTACAACTCGAACGCAGCAGTACCGAAGCCTTGTTGAAAGCCATCATCGAAGATTTACCTGGACTCCAGCAGGCCATCATCAAACTAAGAGACATTGAAGAGTATGAACTTGACGAAATAGCCACCATCACCGGCACCAGCGTGGAAGCCGTCAGGGTCAACCTCTCCAGAGCCAGAAAACGGGTTCGTGAAACCTTTGTACGAATGACCAACCATTGAGCAATGAAAACAACTCAGATACCCCAAAAAGAAGCCGACCGCCTGTTGGAGAAATACTACGACGGCCTGACTACAACAGCTGAGGAAAGGCTACTGCAGCAGTTCCTGCTACAGGACAATCTGCCGACACGGTATGATCCAGACAAGGCTATCCTGGGTTATTTCGCGGCCAACAAAACCCACACAACAGAAAGGAGCAGCACCCCAACAGTCACATTGTCCCTCAGGCAACGGAAACGCTGGTTGTATCCCTCATTGATTGGCTCCGGAGCCGTGGCCGCCATGTTGACCTTCTTGTTTACTTTCAATTACCTGACCCACCCATCGACCGACAATTATGCGTATGTCCATGGTGAAAAGGTCACAGACGCAGCCCTGCTGGCTGCCACCATGCAATCATCCATCGATATTCTTGGGTCTTCCTCCGAAGACGTCGATGCCAGTGTTGCCTTGCTTGACACAGAAAGGGATTTGCTAAATGAACAATTACAACTTTTTTATTGAATAACCAGCCAAACCATAGCGTCATGAAACCTCAATTGCTTCGCACTAACGCCTTTAGGCGACCGGCAAGGATACTTCGCGCCGGTATTCTCTTCCTATTATTGTCGCTGTGCCTGCCAAGCCACCTGATGGCCCAAAAAGGCCTTAACATTGACGAAGCCTTCAAACGGTACGGCAAGGCGAAGAACGCCGTCATGGTGAACATGTCCAAAGAAGTGTTGGAAGAATACGACTTCATCTTCTTTAAAAGCATCACCATCAAGAACGATCCCGAGGCAGCCAACTTCATCAGAGCCTGTCTGGCCAAGGATGAAAAAGGAGCCAAGAAAATCAAGCAGGTTGTAGCCAACGGTGTCGTCACGACCACCTACTTGCAGCTAGCTCCGGTCGAAGGGGGCAATCGCCTCATCCTGTTCAACGAACAGGTTAAGCCAACCCGTCAACTGGTGTTGATCTACATCGAGTCGGAAAAGGAAACCGACGACATTCTCAAGCCCTTGCTCATCAAAAAAAGAACCAATTAATAAAACCCTTCATACTATGAACCTCCTCCATTCGCTTTTCGGCAACAAGGCCGCACAGCGCCTTGCCCAAACCCTACTGCTGACAACCTGCTGTCTGATACTTCCTTTCGGATTGACCGCCCAGGACACAGCTGTTATTGAAGACACCGTTTCGGCCAATATGGTCGATGGGGAACAACCCTCTGAGCTACCCATAGAAAATGAGGTAGATTCTATCACCGACCAATCTGTCACCTTGGGCGACAAACTCATCACTGTCACTGATGAAGAAGGCCAGGTCTCTGTCAAGGTCTTCAAAATAGACGAAATCCAGGGACAGACACAAGAACTCAAACCCATTTACGAAGGCACCTTCAGCGATGAAAGAACTGTGGAACGTTACACGGTAGCCGAAGACCTGGGTTTCACCTTCCCGCTGAAATTTCATAAACGTGAGAAAAAGCGCATATCCATGCAACCTCACTGGGCTGGTTTCGGTATGGGGTTGTCCAACATCGTCACACCGCAAAACAAGCCTGGCACCTTTTACGGCTACCAACTCAACAGCGACAAGTCGTTTGAATGGACACTCAATCTCAATGAGTTTATGGTTCCTCTCGTGGGCAATTTCCTCGGTTTGACCATGGGTGTAGGGTTAGATTGGCGCAACTACTATATGGACGGCAATGTATATATGGCATCAGATGGCCAAGGTATCAATGTTCTCACTTCTCCGATCACATATGAAAGTGCCAGACTCAGATCCCTTCACATCACGACTCCTCTGTTCCTTGAGTGGCAACCGACCTTGGGTAACCGCAAAGACTTCTTCGTGACGGCCGGTGTGGTCGGAGGATACAAGGCCTTTGCCAATTACAAAGTCAAGTATGAGGACAGGGACAGGACCATCAAAGACAAAACGGCGAAAGGCAGCGAAATGCATATGCCTCCACTGATGCTGGATTATATGGTACAAGTCGGTATGAAAGATATGGCCGTCTACGCCAAATACTCTCCGTTCGGCATGTTTAAATCTGGCCAAGGACCTGATGTCCACACCGTTTCTGTGGGCTTCATCCTCCAATTTGAGGATTAACCTGTATCCATAAAAAACGTAACGGCCTGATTGCCTACTTTGGCGGTCAGGCCGTTTCGCGTTAGTGGTAATTCTTGTGTGTTTAAAAAATAAGGGTAACTTTGTGAGGCTCACCACCTACTCTCTGATCATGTACGACAACATCCCGGACATTCCTGTCAGTGACGTTTACAAATATATCACGCAGATCAACATCTGCTTGACCGGCTTATTTAGCCTACTTTTCCTGACCCTCAAGGTACCTGTTAAAGAATCCTTTCAAGGCTACCGACAGACTCGCTACGTCATGGCGGCTGCTTACCTTATCATGGCAGTTTTCAACATGCTCGAATTGTTGGAACCCGAATGGGGAGCCAACGGACAACTGATGTTGTTGAACACCCTCGTCCTCTCTTCATTGCAGATTTTCT
>JAAYBL010000168.1 GCA_012718945.1 Bacteroidales bacterium | reverse complement strand
TTTTGCCTGCAAAATTAAATTGATCGATCGTTTGCATATGGGTAGTTATTAGGTTTTTTCGTGTCGCCTGCAAAGATAAAAAAAACTCACTGACAGGCCATCGAATAGGGTAAGTTTATTGCGGGTCGTCACAAAGGTTGCGCAGCTCTTCAGCGACCTTGTGAATGCGACGTTCGTCCAGCCCCAGTGTAGTCAGAATGTGGATATTTTCCTTCAATTGGCGGCAGATAACAATATCCTGCGCCATGAGGGCTTGCTTTTCGGCGGTTTGAAGTCTGGTCAGTACCGTAATGGGGAAAATCCGTTGAAGGTCGACCAGTTCTTTCAACCCCCTACCCTGCGGATAGTCCCAGGCAAGCAGGTTCAGGCCTGTGCATTCGCCAAAAGAAACGGCATCGGCCGTGAAGCGGGTGTTGGTTGCAATGCCGCCATGAAAGGTCACCCCGGCGTATTCGGGCAAACCCTGGTAATAACGGATCAAATCGTCCACCCTGGAGCGGATATAGAGAGGCACCTGCACGTTGGCGTTCTTGCCCGTGTGCTGGTAATACTTGCATTCGATAAAATGCAGGTCGTTGCCTTTTCGTGCCACCACATCCACTTCGTGGGTCACACAATGGCCTTTGAGTGTCTGGCCTACTTTCACCTCGTAGCCCAAACGCCTGTAGACCTCTCCGATGAGGATTTCAAAGGGGTAACCGGTAGGGCCAAGTTCCATCATGGCCTTTTTGAGTTTATACCTGGCCGCTGCTGCTCCCTTGTTGCGTTTCAGCAGTTGAAAGGCCCTGTTATAGACTTTTCGACTGGTCATACCGTCCTGGAACCAGGACTCAATGTCTTCGATAATGCCGCGGACATCGTCTTCCGAGGCACCTGAGGTAACCAACGAACGTACGAGCTTATCGTGGGAGAAAGGCTCCAGTTCGCCGGTTTGTTTGCGGATCAAAAGGGTTTTCTTCATGGGTGGTGTTTTTCATTCAGCAGGAGGAGGGCTCGTTGCTTATCTTGTTGACTTCCTCCAACCATAACGTGGCAACAGCATCGCTGGGCATACGCCAATCGCCTCGGGGTGAAAGGCTGACCGAACCGACCTTGGGGCCGTCCGGCAGGCAGGAACGTTTGAATTGCTGTGTAAAGAAGCGGCGGTAGAACGTACGCAGCCAGGCCAGAATGGTCTTTCTGTCGTATTGTCCTACGAAAGTATGTTCGGCCATCCAGGCTATCTTGGCCGGGCTGAAACCGAAGCGGAGCATGTGATAGAGGAAAAAATCGTGCAACAGATACGGGCCGACCACATCCTCCGTGTGTTGTTCGCTTTCGCCGGCGGCATTGAGAGGCAGGAGTTCTGGACTTACCGGTGTTTCCAGTATGTCGTGCAAAATGATGGCAGTCGCTTTTTCAACCTGGGTATCGGCCAGCCAGGTCACGAGAAAGCGCACCAGGGTTTTGGGCACACTGGCGTTGATGCCGTACATCGACATATGGTCGCCGTTGTATGTGGCCCATCCCAGGGCTAATTCGGAGAGGTCGCCTGTACCCAGAACCAGGCCGTTCACTTGATTGGCCACATCCATAAGAATCTGAGTTCTTTCCCTGGCTTGGGCGTTCTCGTAGGTGACATCGTGCTGGGCGGGATCATGACCGATGTCCTTGAAATGCTGTTCGACGGCCTTACGTATGCTGATTTCGCGCATGGTAACGCCCAAACCCCGCATCAGTTCCAAAGCGTTCTGGTAGGTGCGGTTGGTGGTGCCGAAACCCGGCATGGTGATGGCAACAATGTTGGACCTGGACCAACTCAGTTTATGCATGGTTTTGGCGGCTACCAACAGAGCCAAGGTGGAATCAAGGCCGCCGGAAATACCCACGACCACGTTTTTGCAACCGGTATGCGTGAGGCGTTTGGCCAGGCCTTGCACCTGAATGGCTACGATTTCTTCGCAACGCTCGGCGAGTTCGGTGCCTTTGGGCACGAAAGGTGTGGGATTGAAACGGCGGTTAACCCGTTCAGCATCCAGTGCGGTCAAGGCAAAGGGTACTTTTCTGAACACAGGGCCGTCAGCCAACTGAGTGGCGGTAAAACCGGTGTGTTTTCGCCTGTCGTTGTTGAGGCGTTCTATATCGATGTCGGCCGTGATGAGTTGAGCAGTCAGGCTGAAGCGGGTGGATTCGGCCAACAGATTGCCGTTTTCCACAATGTCGGCGTTGCCGGCAAAGACCACGTCGGTGGTTGATTCACCAAAACCGGCCGAAGCATAAACATAGGCGGCCAGGCAACGGGAAGATTGCTGGGTTACGAGCCGGCGGCGATAGGTGTTCTTGGCCACCAGTTCGTTGCTGGCTGAAAGGTTAAACAGCAGGTTGGCACCACTGAGCGCCTGATAGCTACTCGGAGGCACAGGCATCCACAGGTCTTCGCACAGCTCCACTCCAACACAGACATCTCCGTTGTTGAGGAGCAGATCGGTGCCAAAGGGTACGCATTGACCACAGACAATGGCCTCATCGGCCAACATATCCTGTGCTGAGGTAAACCAGCGTTTTTCGTAAAATTCGTTGTAATTGGGCAACCAGGTCTTGGGGATAACGGCGAGGATGCGTCCTTGCTGCAGGGCGAC
>JAAYBL010000167.1 GCA_012718945.1 Bacteroidales bacterium | reverse complement strand
ATGCACATGGTAGATGATACCCAAGCACCGGTGGTGTATGCAGGCAGTCCTTTGTCATACAGCTTCAGCGAAGCCAATCAGCAAAAATATGTGGTGCTGGTCGATGTGCAGCTTGGCAAACCGGCCACCACAACACCCATCGAACTCACGCAAGGCAAACCCTTGCTCAGGATGCGTGCCACCACGGTGGACGAAGCCGTCGATTGGTTGCAGCAGCACCCGAACAGCCTGGTCGAATTGACCATGGCCACCGACACCTACCTGAAGGCCGAAGAGCGCAAACGCCTCTATGCGGCACACGATGGCATCGTGATGCTGATTCCTGAAGCGCAGCACCCCGATGCCGACGGCGAAAACCACCGCAACACCATCGATTTGACCCAAAACATGGAAGAACTTTTCAAGGCCTATTTCCGCAACGCCAAAGGCCAGGAACCCAGTGACGCCATCCTGCACCTGTTTAAAGAAATCCTGTCGGAAGAGGAGGACACCTTATGATACCCCTTTCATTAACCCTCCAAGGCCTGTATTCCTACCAGGAACGACAGACCATCGACTTCACCCGCCTCACCCAGGCCCACCTCTTTGGCATCTTCGGCACCGTGGGCAGTGGAAAATCAACCATTCTGGAAGCCATCACTTTCGCCCTTTACGGTGAAATCGAGCGGCTGAACAAGAAAGACGACAAGAACTACAACATGATGAACCTCAAATCGAATGAGCTGTTCATCGAGTTAATTTTCAAGGCTGGACCGAACGACGACACCTACATGGCCACGGTGAAAGGTCGCCGCAACAGCAAGAAATTTTACGACGTCCCCACGTTGAAGCGCGATGCCTACACCTGGATAGATGAGGCGTGGAAGCCCATCGAGGTCGAACAACTGGAAACAATCATCGGTCTGAAATACGACAACTTCAAACGCACGGTGATCATCCCCCAAGGGCGTTTCCAGGAATTCCTGCAGTTGGGCAACACCGACCGCACCAAGATGATGAAAGAGTTGTTCAACCTCGATAGGTTTGAGCTCGCCGGCAAAGTGGCCATCCTGGACTCAAAAAACAACCGCCGCTTAGAACACCTTAATGGAAGACTTCAGGAACTGGCCGAAGCCCAGGAAGGCCAGCTGGAGACGTTGGAAACGGCTTTAGAAAACCTTAAACAGTCGATCAACGATTTGACGGCTCAACACACCACCTTGAAACGTCAGGAGGAGGCACTCAGAGCCTTAAAAACCCTGACGGAAAAAATCAAGGTTGCTCAGCAAACCGTTGACAGCTTTCAAGCGCAGGAACCCGACATCAACCGGATGGAATCGCGCCTACAAGCCTACGAATACTGCCTGATACACTTCAAACCGGGTCTGGACATGGCTAAAGCTCTTGAAGCCAAGGAGACAGCGTTCGTAAACAGCCTCCAGACGGATGAAGCCACACGCAACCGCCTGCAAAGTCAGTTATCAGATGTCACAACCGCGTTTGACTCGGCTAAAAAAGCCTACGAAAACCGAGACGCTCTAAAACAGCAAGCAGATGATCTGGCCACCATCGCACACATTCGTCAACAGTCAGAAAAGGCAGGCCAATTGTCCGGACGCATTGAAGCCGGCAACAAGCAGCTGGAAGCCACACTCCAGCAAATCGCCGCATTAACGGAAGCCCAAATAGTGGCCACTGCCACCTTAAAAAAACAGAGAGAAGCGTTGCCCGACATCAAACGCCTGATGGAAGCCAAATCCTGGTTCGAGGAAGAGGCAAAGCTCGTCACCGCTGGCAACAGCCTCCAAAAAGAGCACCAGGACATCGACCAAGCCCTGCAAGCCGTGGACAAACAGCGGGTGATGAAGTTGCAGGAAGCCGGCATCGATCACTTGGACGCATCGTCCACGCTGACGGTATTGTTGGACAAACTGGGTCTTCACAAGAAATCGCTCCTGCAGGAAACCGACACTGTGCTCGAGCAACAGCGCCATGTCATGGTGCAATCCAAACTGGAAGACTACGCCGCCAACCTCTCGGAAGGGCAACCCTGTCCCCTCTGTGGCTCACAGTCTCACCCGGCACCGCTCAATGCCCAACACGTTTCCGAGGCCTTGGACGCCTTGCAGCACCAGTTGGAACGCCTCAAGACAGCCATCGGCCAAGTGGATCAGCTTGACAAAGCCTGCCGGGAACTGCAAGCCACCCGCCGCTTGCAGGAAGATCAATTGAAAAAAGTCACAGAGAAACAACGAGAACACGAAACCGCCGTCTTGGGTCATAAAGACCGATTCCACTGGGAGGAATACCCGAACAAAGCCGTTGTGGACGCTGCCTTGGCCTCCTATGATGTTCTCCAGAAGCAGGTGCGGGAGAACGAAACGGCATTGGAAACCCTCACCCGACAATTGGATGAAACGACGAAGCAAAAAGACAGATATGCTTCAGCCTTGGAGGGATTTCGCAACGAGGCTGCCGGTCTGCAAGCAGCAATCAAAACACTGACCGCCCAACTCAAGCGACTGGTGCTGGCCGATTATGAAGCGCAGTCCTTGACCGAACTTGAAAAGAAACGGATAGATGTATTGGCAGAATACAAGGCTGTTGAAAGCACCTATCAACGCACACAAGAGACGCTCAACACCCTACAGCAGCAGTTGAACACCTTAAAGGGTCGCATGGAAGCAAACGCCCAACAGCTGGAGCAGGAACGTACTGCCTTGCAGCAGACAAGGGCCTCACTGCAGGCAGCCTTGGAACAATCGGACTACCCATCTTTGGTTGAAATCAAGGACATACTGAGCCAGGAACTTGATTTGAAGGCCGGACGCAAACAATGCGCCGACTTCAGAGCGGATATGGAAGGGGCTCAAAAATCGTTGACCGGATTATTGACCGAATTGGACGACAGGCAGTTTTCGGAGGAGGCTTATCAACAAGTGGTTGAAACCTTCCAGGGTGTATCAGAAAACCTGACGAACAAACACAAAGAGCAGGGTGAGTTGGAAGGGAAACTTAAAACCATCAAAGCCAAGCTGGATACCAGGAAAGAGGTGGAGGAAGAAGCGGCCCACCTAAGAAACAGGGCCGAAGATCTGGCCACCTTGAAGAACTTGTTCAGGAGCAGTGGCTTTGTCAACTACATCTCCACCGTATACTTGCAAGAGCTCTGCAGTGCCGCCACCGAACGGTTCTACAAGCTGACCCGCCAGCGCCTCAGCCTGGAAATCACGGACGACAACAATTTCCAGGTACGTGACTTCATCAACGGCGGCAATGTCCGCAGCGTGAAAACCTTGTCCGGCGGCCAAACCTTTCAAGCCGCCCTTTCGTTGGCGCTGGCCTTGTCAGACAGCATCCAGCAACGCGCCGCCGCCAACCAACACTTCTTCTTCCTCGACGAAGGCTTCGGTTCGCTCGACAAAGAATCCCTGGACATCGTCTTCGAGGCCCTCAAATCGCTGCGCAAAGAAAACCGCATTGTGGGTGTCATCTCCCATGTGGAAGAGATGCAACAGGAAATCGACACCCACCTCCGCATCACCAACGACGAAGAAAGAGGCAGTTTAATCGCAACGAGTTGGTAAAGCCTTTATTCGCTATATTTGTGGGGCAAAAATGCAAAATACCTTTATACATCTTTCAAATAGTCCTTTAACATGATTAAAAAATCCATCGGCTTGCTCGTTTTAAGCGCCATGCTGTCTATTGGCTGTCTTACAGCTCAGGAGAACACAGCCTACCACCAATTTGCCACCACGCCACCCCTGGGTTGGAACAGTTGGGATATTTACGGCACCACGGTCACCGAACAACAAATCAAAGAACAGGCCGATGCGATGGCTGAACACCTACTGCCCAGCGGTTACACCTATCTGACCGTCGACATCCAATGGTACGAACCCGAATCCAAAGCCCATTACTACAGGCCAGGCGCCCCTTTGACCATGGATGAATACGGACGACTGACACCAGGACTCAAGAAATTTCCCTCAGCAGCCAACGGTGTGGGATTCAAGGCGCTGGCTGATTACGTACACGCCAAGGGCCTTAAATTCGGCATCCACATCATGCGAGGCATTCCCAAGGAAGCGGTCGAAAAAAACCTGCCCGTGTACGGCACCAACGTCAGAGCCAAGGATATTGCCATCACCAGCTCTACCTGTGCCTGGAACCCCGACATGTATGGCGTGGACGCCACCAAGCCTGAAGGACAAGCCTATTACAACTCCATCGTTCAGATGTACGCTGACTGGGGTGTCGACTTCATTAAGTGCGATGACATTTCCCGCCCCTACAACGACATCCAGAAAGCTGAGGTGGAAGCGCTGCGCAAAGCCATCGACAAAACCGGTCGACCCATTATTCTGAGCCTGTCGCCAGGCGCCACCCCCGTCAGCATGGGGGCACACGTCATGAACAACGCCAATATGTGGCGTATCACCGATGATTTCTGGGATCGCTGGGGTTTGTTGTTTGCCATGTTTGAACGCCTGGACGCCTGGACACCTTATCGTGGACCCGGTCACTTCCCGGATGCCGACATGCTCCCCATCGGTGAGGTCGAATTCAACCGCCCCACCCGTTTTACCAAGGACGAACAATATACCCTGATGAGCCTGTGGGCCATCGGTCGCTCCCCGCTGATCTTTGGCGGTGACATGACCAAACTCGATCCATTCACCAAAGAAATGCTCACCAACCCGGAGATGCTGAAGGTAAACCAGGAAAGCCACAACAACAGACAGGTGTACCGAAAGAATAACCTGATTGCCTGGACGGCCGACATTCCCGGCAGCAAGGACAAATACGTTGCCCTGTTTAACGCCCAAAGCAACGGTGACAACCTCGACTTCAGCAACGCCAACTACGCCAGTCCCGTCATTGCCGGCGAAGGTGCCTCCCAGGACATTGAGGTATCGGTCAAGGGGGGTAAAAAGCTCGTCCTTTTTGTCAAGGATGGTGGCAACGGATTTGATTATGACCACGCTGTCTGGCTTAATCCCACGCTGCACGGTCCCAAAGGCACCCTCAAACTCACCAGCCAAAAATGGATGTCCGCAACAGCAGGCTGGGGCGAAGCACGGGTCAACCGCACCTGCGACAACCGTCCGCTCATGATTGATGGTGCAGCCGCAGAAGGCATTGGCACCCATTCCGAATCCGTCATCATCTACCAACTCCCTGAAGGCTACGACACCTTTACCGCCACAGGATACGTCACACAAGACAAAGGATCGGTCGTGTTTGGTGTGCTGGTTGACAAAGGCAACATGGAAATTTCGGATAACGCACTCGTTGACATCGACTTTAAAGCCATCGGCATCAAGGGCAAGGCTACCGTCCGTGACCTGTGGGCTCACAAGGATCTGGGTGTTTTCAAAGGCCATTTTGGCCGTGAATTGCCGCAACATGGTGCCGGTTTGTACCGCATCAGTCCCTTGAAGTAAACCGTCAAACTGCCCGTGGTTTGGCCTCAGTATGTGAATCTTCCACCCTTTCATTCTGACCGTATGAAAACAAAGCTTCTGATAATAGGCCTGTTGACCGCCCTGACCGTCAACGCCAATGTAACACTGCCGGCCATAGTCGGCAACGACATGGTGTTGCAACGTGAGAACACTGTAAACGTTTGGGGCTGGGCAGAACCCGGTGAGAAGGTCACGGTGACCTTCTTGAAAAAACGCCACACGTGTATCACAGGCACCGACGGGAAATGGCTGGTGAAGCTGCCTCCGATGAAAGCGGGCGGTCCTCACACCATGGAAGTAAAAGGGCAGAACACCATCGTACTGAACAATATTCTGATAGGCGATGTATGGGTCTGTTCAGGCCAATCCAACATGACTCACAACCTGGGACGTCACGCCGAGCGGTATGCCCAGGAAATCGCCGAGGCTAATCTATCTGAAATCCGTCAGTTCTATGTGCCTGAAAAAGCGACGGTTGCCGGACCGTTGGCAGACAATCCCGGATTGAAGTGGGTGGCCGCCACCCCAACTACGGTGCTCGATTTCACCGTTATAGGTTATTTCTTTGCCAAGAAGCTATACGACACCTACCAAGTCCCCATGGGTATCATCAACACCTGCGTTGGTGGCACCCCGATTGAGGCATGGATGAGCGAAGAGGGCTTCAAGGACTTTCCCGACATCACCGAACGTATCAAACAAAACCAGGAAGCGGTCAAGGCTATCAGTGCCCTACCACGGAACAGGCCGAGCGGCAATCCGGGCATGAATCCGCAAGCATCGCGTCAAGTCACAGACAAAGGGTTGGCCGGTCCCCTGATGTGGTATGATCCAGCCTACCAACCCCTGAACTGGAAACCTATCAACGTCCCCGGCTACTGGGAAGACCAAGGTATCCGCAACCTGGATGGTGTGGTTTGGTACCGCCGTGTCATCAATGTCCCTGCCTCCATGACAGGCGTGGAAGCCACTGTCAAATTGGGTCGGATTGTCAATGCCGATGCCTGTTACATCAATGGTCAGCCAATCGGCAACACCACCTACGAATACCCGCAACGGGTGTACACCGTCAAACCCAACGTTCTGAAACCGGGCAGGAACCTGATTGTCGTCCGTATCACCAACAATGGTGGAAAAGGTGGCTTTGTACCCGATAAACCGTATTTCCTGCTGGCGGCCGGTGACACCATCGACCTCAAGGGCGAATGGGCCTACAAAGTGGGCGAAGTAGCTCAGCGCTTTCAACCCATGGGCAACGCAGCGCGTGGCGCCAGGCAAGCCGGCAAGGCAACTGCCGCCCCCAGACCAGAAGCCGCCCCTGCCCCCAGGCCGGTCAATGCGCAGCAAAGCCCCACCGGGCTATATAACGGCATGATAGCGCCCTACACCCCCTACGCCGTAAAAGGCTGCTTGTGGTATCAGGGTGAATCCAACGCAGGCAATCCCAAGGCCTACGCCAATCTGCTGCCGGCACTGATTGAGGATTGGCGGCTACAATGGGGCCAGGATGACCTGACCTTCCTGATTGCCCAGCTGCCCAACTATATGGACGTCAATTATTCACCCGAAGAAAGCAATTGGGCTCAGATGCGGGACGTGCAGCTTAAAACAGCCGAAACCGTGCTCCATACCGGGCTGGGCGTCAACATTGACCTGGGCGAATGGAACGACATTCACCCCGGCAACAAGAAACCAGTGGGCGAACGACTGGCCCTGCAAGCCATGCGCATTACCTACGGCGATAAACAGGTGTTGAGTTCAGGCCCCATCCGCCGTGCCATCAGGCAGGAAGGCAACAAACTGATTGTCTCTTTCGACAACGTGGGCAGTGGTTTGGTCTCCGGCAACGGTGAACCCTTGGCGCACTTTGCCCTTGCCGGTGAAGACGGTCGCTATCAATGGGCCCAAGCCGAAATTGTCGGCAACGAGGTCGCGGTTTGGAACGATAACCTGGACAACCCGGTCTCGGTCAGGTATGCCTGGGCTGACAACCCGGATTTCGCCAATTTATACAACAAGGAAGGGCTGCCAGCCAGTCCGTTTGAGCTGAGTGTGACACCGTCAAAGGAGGAAAGCAAGGATGCGGGTCAAAACGCCACACAGGATGAAAGGGCGAACCAAAGACCAACAGCGGAGCAACAACCTGCAGCCGTTGATCCGACAAATGACTCCTTCAAGGATTTCAAGACTGAACTCATGTGGGAAGCAAAGGTCAAAATAGGCCAGATGAGTGTGGTTGGCGAAAGCAAACGAGGCGTCAGACGCGTCATCCCCATCACGGGGGGCAGTTTCAGCGGTCCGAAAATGAAGGGCGAGGTCTTACCCGGTGGCGAAGACTGGCAATTGGTACGCCCCGACGGTGACACCGAATTGTACGCCAGATACCTGCTGCGCACCCACGACGGCCACACCCTGCAGGTAGTCAACCAAGCGCTTATGCACACCGACCATCAAAGCAAGGCATTCTACTGTAAATCCGTCCTGGATATTGAAGCGCCCGAAGACAGCCCCTACGACGCCCTCAACCACGCCATTTTCCTGGGCACACTCACCATGCCCCAGCTGAAAGCCGATGAAGAACCCTATGTGATTATTGGGGTTTACAAAGTGCTGTAAAAAAAAGAATAATGACATCTATTTTATATTAGAATAGTATGTATATTTGCCAACCATTCTATACAGAAAAGGTTGATACTACATGCTATTTTTCATTAAATCAATGCTGTAGGGCCAAAACCTGTCCTTGTATGCTACGGGCAATTGTCGCAACCTAAAAAAACCAGCTCACCATGAAACGTACTTTGCTGTTTTTACCTGTATGCTTTTTCCTCCTGATGGCTTGTGAAGAGCCGATCGATTACCAACCTCAAATAACTGACCTGCAGCAACAGATAGATTCACTCAAGACAGTTTGTTCCAGCATGAACAGTAACATTACGTCACTGCAGACCATTGTTAAGGCTTTACAGAATAACGATTACGTCACATCTGTCACTCCCATCAAGGAGGGCGATACGACTATCGGCTATACTATTTCGTTTACCCAAAGCGACCCTATTAGTATTTATCATGGTCACAGCCCCCAAATTGGGATTAAACAGCAAGAGGACGGGCTTTATTTCTGGACACTGGACGGCGAGTGGTTGTTAGACACCGCCGGAAAGCCTATCCCTTCTGAAGGTTTGACGCCCCTCCTAAAAATCGAAAATGGCCGTTGGTTAATGTCAATAGACAAAGGACAATCCTGGACTGAAATGGGGCAGGCAACAGGGGACTCCTTCTTCCAATCTGTTACAGAAGATGCCATCAGTGTGTACCTCACCTTAGCTGATGGTACCGCCATTGCTTTACCCAAGAAAACAAAACTATCCATCGCGTATAACGATTCCATCAATGTGGGTATCTTGCCAGGCGCCTCCACAGAAGTCAGATACACCCTCAAGGGTGCTGATTCAAAAACAATCGTCAAAGCCATTAGCCAAGGCGGCTGGATAGCCAAAGTGACAAAAAACACGGATTCAACGGGGGTTATTACTGTGACGGCTCCGTCTGTCCTCACCGAAAATGAAATACTGGTGTTCGTCTATGATGGGGCACAAACAACCATCATGAATAGTTTGAATTTTGTACAAGGCGTGATTACCATTGTCAATAACACGTACAGCATAAACAGTGCAAGCGGTCTTCTTAAAATACCCTTCCAAACCAATCTTAACTATACGGTGTCCATCCCCTCGCAGACAACCTGGTTAAAGCATTCACAAACCAGAGCAATGAGAAATGATACCATAATCTTGGCTTACGAAGCCAATGTGGGACCTGTCCGCAGCGCCATTTTCAGCGTTAAGGCCGCCTCGGGTTCACTCTTAAGGAATATTTCCATCATTCAAGAAGGAGGGTATGTTGAGCCCTAAACCTATTACATCCCCAAAAAGGGCAGCCATACGGATGCAGCCAAAAAGAAAATAACTCGCGGCTGTAGATACCTACATAGCCAGTGTTGTCCATTGGGTTTGAATCAGGACGGCAGAAGCAAGACCTTATTGCCAGTTGAGAATGACTTTTCCACACTGGCCACTTTCCATCACGTCAAATCCTTTCTGGAAATCATCCACTTCGAACCGATGGGTAATGACGGGCGATAAATCCAGGCCCGTGATGAGCATTTGTTCCATCTTATACCAGGTTTCCCACATTCGACGGCCATAAATACCTTTGAGCGTCAGTGCATTGAAGATGATTTTATCCCATTCGACAGTGGTCTGACTGGGCAGAATCCCCAACAACGCAATTTTAGACCCCTTGTACATATTATCAATCATATTGCGGAAGGCTGAGGGAGCACCAGACATTTCAAGTCCGATATCGAAACCGCGCATGTGAAGTTGTTTCATAGCTTCCTCAACGGTTTCGCCCTTGGAAGGATTGACCGTTACCGTGGCACCCATCTTCCTGGCAATCTCGAGCCTGTAGTCGCTCAAATCGGTTACGACGATGTTGCGAGCTCCGGCAAAACGACAAATACCGGTTGCCATGGTGCCGATGAGGCCGGAACCTGTAATGAGGACATCCTCACCGATGAGTGGAAAACTCAGCGCCGTATGGGTGGCGTTCCCAAAGGGATCCATGATGGCGGCTATTTCATCCGAAATGCGATTATCCAGGTGAACGATATTCTGAGCGGGCAATGACAAATATTCGGCAAAAGCACCGTCACGATTCACCCCTACGCCAACGGAATTTTCACAGACATGCAGTTTGCCACGACGGCAGTTCCGGCAATGTCCACAGGCGATATGTCCTTCGCCGGTCACACGGTCGCCGACGTGAGTGTTACGGACACCGCGCCCTTTGTCCACCACTTCTCCCACGTATTCATGCCCGATGATCATCGGGGTGTGGATGGTCTTCTGCGACCAGGGGTCCCACAGGTAGATATGCAGGTCGGTACCACAAATGGCTGTTTTCTTGATCTTGATGAGAACATCGTTGACACCCATGTGGGGCATGGGTTTGTCTTCCATCCAAAGTCCACGTTCGGGGCTTGATTTGACCAGTGCCTTCATTTCTTTGAGCGATTAAGCGGGTATAACCTTGAGTTCCTTGCCGATTTTGGCAAAAGCAGCGATGCAGCTGTCCAAATGTTCCTTTTCGTGCCCGGCCGACACCTGTACGCGTATGCGGGCTTTCCCCTGCGGAACGACCGGATAGTAGAAACCTGTTACGTAAATACCCTCATCCAGGAGTTTGGCAGCCATTTCCTGAGCCAGTCTGGCATCGTACAACATGACGGCGCAGATGGCCGACTGAGTGGGTTTGATATCGAATCCGGACTGCCCCATACGTTCAATGAAATAAGCCGTATTCTGGTGAAGCTTGTCCTGAAGAAGGGTGGATGCCTCCATCAGTTGGAAAGCCCGGATACCGGCGGCAACCACCATGGGAGGCAATGAATTTGAGAACAGGTAGGGTCTGGAGCGTTGTCGCAGCAATTGAATGATTTCCTTTTTGCCGGTGGTAAACCCTCCGATAGCACCGCCAAAGGCTTTACCCAGGGTGCCAGTGATGATTTCAATCTTTCCACGCAGGTTGTATTGTTCGGTAACCCCTTTGCCGGTAGCACCAACGACGCCGGCTGAATGAGATTCATCCACCATCACCATGGCGTTGTATTGGTTGGCCAATGCGTAGATTCGGTCAAGTGGGGCGACATTGCCGTCCATCGAAAAAACACCGTCAGTGACAATGAGCCGGTAACGCTGGGCCTGCGCTGCCTGAAGCTGTTTTTCCAGATCGTCCATATCGGCGTTTGCATACCGGTAACGCTGCGCTTTGCAGAGACGGACCCCGTCGATGATGGAGGCATGGTTCAGCGCATCCGAGATGATGGCGTCCTCCTCACCCAGCAGCGGTTCGAATACCCCTCCATTGGCATCGAAGCAAGCAGCATATAAAATGGTGTCTTCGGTCCCGAAAAACCGGGCGATGGCTGCTTCCAGGTCTTTGTGCAGATCTTGCGTTCCACAGATGAAACGCACAGACGACATCCCGTAACCTCTCTCCCGAAGAGCGTTGCCAGCTGCTTCGATGAGGGCTGGATGGTTGGACAACCCCAGATAGTTGTTGGCGCAGAAGTTCAGAACCTGACGTCCGTCCTTCAGACGGATGACAGCTTCCTGCGGAGAGACAATAATACGTTCGTTTTTATACAAACCGGCCTCCCGAATGCCATCGAGTTCATCTTGCAAAAAGTCTTTAAATGACTGATACATTGTTTTTTGCATTTACACTATTAGACAAAGGTCTTAATGCATAAATATAAACAAAAAACAAAGAACCGAAGAAATATTACTTCATAAACTTAAGGTACTCTGATACACCATCGTTGCAATGGAGAAAAAATCGTTTTCCATCAAACTAATCAGAAATTTGAGCACTAGCCAGGAGATAAAACAAAAAAACCTGCTTGAAGAAGCAGGTTTTCTGAAGTAGCGAGACCCGGGATTGAACCGGGGACCTCATGATTATGAATCATGCAGATACGTATATTTCTGATTATTTTTGAAAAATACCGATCAAGGAGAACATCCTATATAATTCTATATCTTACAGTTGGGAATTCAATTTGTTTAATGTAGATTTGCCCTGTGAAGACTTCGTGATTTCACCTTGATTTCACCAATTCAAACTGACAACATGAAAACAATTGAACCAATTATTTCCGACAAGCTGGAAACGGTCCACATTTCTCTCACGCTTGATACGAGAAAAAGAGAAGACAAACTGCCGGTAGCAGTTAGAATTAATCAGAACAGGAAAACCATTTACTATAGAACCGGACTCAGATGCTCTGTGCCTGTCGAATGGGAGAAACTGCTCAAGGCCACCGGTAGAGGTGCAAATAAGTCTAATGCACTTTACATCGAAAAAGAAAACCAGCTTGCCATTTATGACAGGGTCAAGAAAACCATTATAGAACTACAAAGACGGGGAGAATTCAACCTAGACAAACTCAAGGTTGCATTGACAGGGCGAAGCGCTGAAACATTCACAGGCACTTGGCTATCGGTAATTGAAAGCAAAAAACCGGGCACAGCAGAAAGCTATACCTCAGCCTACAAATCGTTCACTTCCTATTTTGGAGAAAGCGTTGACTTCAGTCGGGTCAGCGTTGATTTAATCAGAAGATGGAGTGAAAAGATGAAAGCCGATGGCAAGACAAACACCACAATTGGAGTTTATATGCGAGCATGTAGGGTTGTTGTAAACGTTTGCGTAAGAAAAGGCCAGCTCCAACAATCACAATACCCATTTGGCAAAAGCTTTGAGGAAAAATTTGTTATACCAAAAGGACGCAGAAGACGTGAATCCTATCTCGATGTTTCAACCATAAATAGGCTTCTAGGCTTTAAGGCCCCTAAGACTTGGTCAAAACCTATGACTGCGGTTAGACTTCAAGCTATTGATATGTGGATGATCTCCTACCTGGGCAATGGCCTAAATTTAGCTGACATGGCACTTCTTACATACGATAGCCATTACTTTCAAAGTGGAGGCAACGAATTAAAGTTTATCCGTAAAAAGACGATGGACACAACAGATGAAGACATTGAGATAATAATCCCTATCATACCTGAACTTAGACGATTATTAGATAAACACGCAGCAAAACCCGTAGAGGATGGCTTGGTCTTCCCTTTCATTCTAAATGGCAATACTGATGAAATAAAAGTCAGAAAGCTCGTTGCGCAATGGAATTCCAACATTCAGGATCGGTTGGAACCAGTATGCAAAGAGTTAGGGATTCCCTGCAAACTCTCAATGACCTACGCCAGGCATTCTTTCAATACCAACTTAATGCTTGCAGGTGTACCAGAACTTTTTGTATCACAATCCATGGGGCATAGCGTTAAGAATGTCACTGAGGGATATACTTCCCTATTCCCTCCCGAAATGCGCTTGGAATATAACAAACGACTTTTACATGATTATAAAAAAAACCAATAAATAATGCCCTATGGAAGACTTTTATAAACTGTATAGAGAGTTCATTCTCTATTATGTACAAAAAAATCCAGAAAAAATAGTAGCCATCACAAAGAGAATAGAGCAGGCTTCTGATGCAAATGCTGAGTTAAGGCAGCTATTCCTTGAAGCTGAAAAAAATATAGATAAACGAGTAGATTTATGTAGCTACATGTTGATGAATTATAGTGGTCCTGAAGGTTTAAAAAAAATGGCAGGGTTTTTGGCATTATATGTTGATGATAAAGGGGAAAAAGCCAGAAAGAATGCTGCCTATTCATTAATGAACCTAACGGCTTTTAAACTGGAAAAGGAGATAGAGACCATTGATGAAATTAAAAAAGACCTGGCCATAAATAAAGCACTTGAAATCAATGTGCACTCGAGCAATGTTGTAGAAAATGCTTTGAATGATTTTATGAATAAAGCGTCATTGTCAGCAAAACTCCCAAAAGGAAAAGACATCAAGGCTTTTGATCATAACTATTCTGAGGAAGAGCTTAAACAACTATACTGCCAATATGCTTGTGAAAAAGTGAAGTCAACTGAAAGGGACTTTGTTGATATATTGATGGGCGTATCAAATCAAAAAATTAATTGGATTGGAAAACCTGCCGATATGTATCGGTTCATACGTTATTTCTGTAAAGAAGTTGTTCCATCTTCTTCTGGCAAAACTTTAGACGATTTATACGAAGTAAGGAAACATATCAATGGAGGCAAGATGGAAGAGGTTCCATTCAAGAAAAAGGAAATGATGAGGGTGTTTCTTCTGAATGGCGACAAGCCAACTATACACAAAACCAAAACTATTTACTTGAAAGACATTCACGATACCTTCAAAAAAGTCACTGGACTGTAGAAAATACTTTTCGACCCTATCTCAAAGCCCGAAGCCCTTGGCTTTCGGGCTTTTATATTTCTTTTTCGACCCTTTTCCAACCTTTTCGACCCTTTTTCGACCCTCGGAGCCTCGATTTATATATATCTTTTTCAGATACATACAAGATTTCATGAAATAACTTTGTAACCGGATGACAATGTTGTTATCCATTAAAGAATAATTAAAATGAATAAAAATGAAAGGCCTCTTTATTCGTTATCAGTCTCCGAATTTAGCGAACTGCTAAATGACGTCATCCAGGACAAGACGTCAAAACCCGACTCAAAAGAGATTATAATCTCACGACAGAGAATTGATGGGATGAGAAATCTGGCTTTATTTCTTGACCGAAGTCTACCAACAGTTCAAAAATTGAAAAACGAAGGGAAGATTCCGTACTACAATGCTGGCAACAAAGTCTTTTTCTATTCAGATGAAGTCATTAACGCATTAAAAACGGGAGTATGAGCACAAAAGCAAAGGCCCCAGCGGCAACCGGGGCCCAAAAAGAAAAGACAGTATCAGAATACAATCCCAAAGATACTGAGCATTTTGCGGAAAAGCAAGCACGATGTAGGGACCTATTGCCTAGCCTTGAAGATTTCAGAAAAGTAAGCAATGAAACATTGTTGGATTGTATCCTCGCCAATGTCAAGCCAGTCGACTTTGAAACGATTATTTATCCCCAGCTGAAAGGACTCAGGGAGCACCTGGAACAGGAGCAGGATGCTAATGCCCGTAAGCGCTTGCATGAGCAAATTAGAAGCCTGAATGTCACTCAAAGTCAGAAATTGGTTGTCGTGTGCGAACAAGTGTTGGAGGCTGCCAAACAACTGAATTACGCCTTAGCAAAAAAGGGCGCATCCATCTACGTTTATAATGGCCAATATTGGTCATCGATTGATGCAGATGACCTTCAACACTATTTAGGGATCTGTGCTGAGCGCATGGGCATTACACCCTACAAGGCTCGGCAATTCAAGTTACAAGAGACGCTACTCAGTCAATTCCTTGTCACTGCTTACCTGAAAAGAATCCGCTCCAATAACCAGATCTCTATCAACTTATTGAACGGGACGTTTGATTTCACCTCAAAGGGACAACGACAATTGAGGGGTTTCAAGCCAGGTGATTTCTTGACATACCAGCTCAGTTTTGAATATGACTCAAACGCAACATGCCCTTTATTCAAGACCTTCTTAGATGAGGTGTTGCCCGATAGAGTTGCCCAGCAAGTCCTTGCTGAATATCTCGGGTACATCTTTACCAAACACTTGAAGCTGGAGAAAGCCTTGATTCTGTATGGAAGTGGCGCTAATGGCAAGTCGGTAATTTTCGATATCATCAGCGCATTGCTTGGTCGAGAAAACGTAACCAGTTTCAGCATGACTGAATTGTGTTCAGAGAATGGCTACTACCGTGCTAAAGTGGAGGGGAAGCTGTTGAATTATGCGTCAGAAATCGGAGGCAAAACAGAAAGTGACACCTTTAAGAAACTGGCATCCGGTGAGCCAATCTCAGCCAGGCTTCCTTATGGCGATCCATTCACCATAGAAAACTATGCCAGGTTCATATTCAATGCAAACACCCTTCCTAAGGATACCGAAATGACCAATGCCTTCTTTAGGCGCTTCTTGATTATACCATTCAATGTGACCATCCCTGAGGAACGTCAAGACAAAGAACTGGCATCCAAGATTATTGCCAACGAACTTCCTGGCATATTCAATTGGGTATTAGAGGGAGTTGACCGGTTAATGATGCAGAAGCGTTTTACTTATTGCGACTTGATTGAACGGGAACTGGAGCAATTCAGAAAAGAATCTGATACGGTTCAACTTTTCCTGGAAGACGAAAACTATCATCAATCAGTCGAATCAACCAAGCCACTCATGGACTTATACAATGAGTACCGCTCATTCTGCAGTCT
>JAAYBL010000166.1 GCA_012718945.1 Bacteroidales bacterium | reverse complement strand
CCCGTTCAATAAACCAAGGCTCCGAAAGGCCTAATGCTATACCAAATATCTCCTGACTGTTCATGATTTGTTTTTGCCCCTAAAGATAGTTGTTTAGGGATTACCCACACAAATCGTTATAGAGCCTGTATTTTTGCATGCTTTGATTCAGCTCATGCTCGAGTGAAATCGTATCCGTTATGTCCCGGGCTTGAATGATTCGTCTGATTGGTTTACCCGAATGATCATACGTGGCTGTGACATTATTTTGTATCCAGTCGTAGTTCCCTTCTGGATTCAACATTCTGAATGTGACGCTATAACGTTCTTTTTGTTGCTCCTGGGACCGTTGCATTTCTTGTACATAATGGGGCACATCATCCGGATGTACTTTTGACAAGAGCAGGGGGATTGTTATATGACATGCCTCCTCTTGTTTTATTCCAAAATAGTCACAGAAGCGTTGAGAGGCATACGTCATAGTATCCCCTTCTAACAATAACACACTATCGGAGGCATTTTCAGCCAGGACCCTGATTTTTTCCTCACTGGCTTTTAAAACCTGGGCATCCTCTTTGAGCTTGGTTATATCAGTATGAGAACCGGCAATTCTCAGCGATTTACCTTGAGGGTCACGTAGAGCTATCCATCGAGCTTGAATCCAACAAAAATGGCCGTTTTTATGGTGCATTCTTACAACCAGGTCGAACCGTTCAGTCACGTTTTGAAGTAACAGTTCCACGTGTTCTGAAAAGGCCTTTTTATCATCTTGATGTATCATTTGTTCCAGACGAGCGTATTCGTCTGCGAATTCATGATCAGCATACCCGAGCAGTCGCTTCATGGATGCTGAAATGTTAAAAGTGTCTTTTTCAATGTCCCAGTCTATAAAACCATCGTTGCTCGCTTTCATTGCGAGTTTATTGCGTTCATTGGACTTTCTCAACGCTTCATGCTCCAGCTTTAATTGTTTATTCTGATTCATCAATTGGTGAATCAAATCAGCATCCGTTGTTTCCGTTGTAATTTCCAACGAGTGTATGAGTGCAATATCCAATTCAACGACATTTTTGAATTGGTGCAGGAGCATTTTTTGAACATCCGAAAAGTGTTTCTCAACATTGTCCAACACACAGATAGTCCCAAAAGGCTTCCCATCCGGGTAATTGATCGGAAGGCCATAATAGGCTATCATTCCCCGTTTTAGATCGGGGTTGTTTTTCCACCTGGCAGATTTGAGGGCATTGGGAACCAATAACTCTTTTTGAGTTTGAATGACTTCTTGACAATACAAACCACTCCACTGTTCCTTATCGCCTACATGATAGGGATTGTTCTCTGAATGACTGGAAATCATGACTTCCATGACGTCTTGATTTACTTTTAAAATCAAGGCGGCTGGCAAACCTAGATTGACGGCCAAAAGATCAGCTATTCTCTGCCACTTTTCGATGAAGTGTTGAGGAAAATGCTTGATAGAAATCATCATGATGCGCGTTGTTGCTGTTAAGTGCTGCGTGATCAACGGTTACGCTCAATCGTTAAGAATCGGGAATACACGTGTGTATTCCGACTGTTCATTCAACGTAAAGGAGTGAATCAAAGGTACTAAAATATGCCGGTGCATCCAAGTATTGTAATGGTGTGTTTGAATGAAATTTTATCCAGGCTCAACCATTCTTTTCTTGGTTTTTCGATGTGCATTAGCATGAATAGTACTATCTTGCAATGGAATTATAGCAAATATGGAAAAAACGAGCAAACACTTAAATGCAGGACTATCCCTGCGGTCAAACACTCATTTTATTGCGGCCCTCTTGACCATCTGCCTGATGGCTCTTCCGCAATTCGTAGTATCAAGAACGGTTATCAACCTGGAAAAAGGGTGGCTTTTCACTAAAGGTGATCCAGCCAATGCTCAGGATCCATCGTATGATGACAAGGCCTGGAGCAACGTGACTGTCCCCCACGATTGGGCCATTTACGGTCCCTTCGATAAATCAATCGACCGTCAGATCGTGGCCATTGAACAAAACAACGAACGGGTGGCTACCGAAAAAACAGGTCGTACAGGCTCCTTGCCCTATATCGGCACCGGTTGGTACCGCCACCACTTCGACCTACCCGCTACAGCGGCCGGTCAAGCCGTCACCCTGCTCTTCGATGGCGCCATGAGCCGCCCCGTTGTGTATGTGAACGGACAGAAAGTGGGAGAGTGGGGCTATGGTTACAATGCATTCCACCTTGATATTACTCCCTATGTCAAAACAGGCGCCACCAATGTCGTGGCCGTCAGACTGGAAAACTGGGAAGAATCCTCCCGTTGGTACCCGGGAGCCGGCCTCTACAGACCGGTTCAGCTTATCCTGACCAACCCTGTGCACATCGCCACCTGGGGCAACTGGATCACCACCCCCGAAGTAACCACCGATTACGCAAAAGTACGGTTGCAGACAACGCTGGCACAACCTGGCACCCAAGGATATCCCGAAGAATTGGTGATGGTGACCACCCTGAAAGATGACAAGGGCAAACTGCTGGAAACAGCCACGACCAATCAGCGCATCGGACAGACCTTTGAACAAGTGCTCGAACTCCCCAAGCCCCAGTTGTGGTCGCCCGAAACCCCGTATTTATACACAGCCACGACCACGCTGAAAGTGGGCGATAAGGTTTTGGACGAAACATCTACCCGGTTTGGGGTACGCACCATCAGCTATACGCCGACCAAAGGCTTTCAGTTAAACGGCAAAACACGCAAGTTCAAAGGCGTATGCCTGCACCACGACCTTGGTCCACTGGGCGCTGCTGTAAACGAGGCCGCCATCCGTCGTCAATTGACCATCCTCAAGGATATGGGATGTGACGCTGTTCGCACGGCCCACAACATGCCAGCCAGCATGCTGCTGGATCTCTGCGATGAGATGGGCTTCATGGTTATGGACGAGGCATTTGATGAATGGAAACGACCCAAATGCAAGAATGGCTACAACACCCTGTTTGATGAATGGGCCGAGAAAGACCTGGTCAATTTTGTGCGCCGTGACAGAAACCACCCCTCCATCATCATGTGGAGCATTGGTAACGAAGTGCCCGAACAAAGCTACAAGAATGGTAGTCGCACCGCCTACTTCCTGCGTGAAGTGATCCGTCGGGAAGATCCCACCCGTCCCATAACAGCGGGTATGGACAGGGTTGACAACGCCATCCAGAACCAATTTGCCTCCACCTTGGATGTGCCCGGTCTGAATTACCGCTTGCCCAAGTATCAGATTTCCTACGATTTGCTTCCACAAGGCTTTATCCTGGGCAGCGAAACCGCTTCAACCATCAGTTCACGCGGTGTCTATAAGTTCCCGGTCAAACCAGGCAAAGATGTACGCTACCCCGATATGCAATGTTCAGGATACGATGTGGAGGCCTGTAATTGGTCCAACCTGCCGGACGACGACTGGATGTGGCAGGATGACAAAGATTGGGTCATCGGCGAATTTGTCTGGACAGGCTTCGACTACCTGGGCGAACCGACCCCTTACGATGATTTCTGGCCCTCCCGTTCCTCTTATTTTGGCATCTGCGACCTGGCTGGTTTGCCCAAAGACCGCTTTTACCTGTACCGCAGCCGTTGGAACACCCAGGAATCCACCTTGCACATCTTGCCTCATTGGAATTGGAAAGGCCGTGAGGGCGAAGTAACCCCCGTCTTTGTCTATACCAACTACCCCACGGCTGAGCTCTTTGTCAACGGCCAAAGCCAGGGACGACGCACCAAAGGCAAGGAAGGGCTGGAGCGTTACCGCCTCATGTGGAACGATGTGGTTTACCAACCGGGTGAACTCACCGTCGTGGCCTACGATGACAAGGGACAAAAAATGGATACACGTACCGTCAAGACAGCGGGTAAGGCAGCGCGCATTGTCCTTGAAGCTGACCGTAACACCTTGAAGGCTGACGGTAAAGATCTGGCCTTTGTGACCGTACACGTTGTCGATAAGGATGGCAACCCTTGCCCTGACGCCGCCCATCAACTTCAGTTCGAAGTGAGTGGTGCAGGCACTTACAGGGCTGCCTGCAATGGTGATGCTACCTCGGTGGAACAATTCCACTTGCCCACCATGAAACTCTTCTCCGGCAAGCTGGTGGCGCTGGTGCAATCGGCAGAGAAAGCCGGCAACATCACACTGACTGTGAAAGGCAAGGGCCTGAAAACAGCCAAATTGACATTGAACGCTCAATAACCGTCTTTAATCATTTATCATCACGCTCTTTCAAGCGTGCATAACAAAACAACCAACTTCTTAACCCTTCTAATCATGGAACGAATAGCTTTTAAAATGAAACTCATACCCGGTATGAAAGCCGAGTACAAACGCCGTCACGATGCCATT
>JAAYBL010000165.1 GCA_012718945.1 Bacteroidales bacterium | reverse complement strand
TTTGCACTCGCTTTTCAGAAGCGCACATAGGTCAGATTCGCTAGCTCAGCTGGTAGAGCACAACACTTTTAATGTTGGGGTCCTGGGTTCGAGCCCCAGGCGGATCACCGGAACGAACGTCCCTGGTCATCCGCACTGACAGGGACGTTTTTTTATCCGCTTATCCCACTAGCACTTACACTGACCACTTCGTTTCTGTCAAAAAAGCGTCATGAATTGCTCACCATGCGCCGCACACAGCTGTTTTTGATAACGTTTCTCCTGGTTGCCTGCCTGGCTTGTCAACCAAAACGGTCAACGGGTTACGTAGAAGTGCCCACCGTTACCCCCAACGCCTTATCGGGTGTGTACACCATGTCTCCCACCAGCCCCACGTGTCGTATTTATTACGAGGTTGCCGGGCAGGGCGATACTCTTATTCTGTTGCATGGGTATGGCATGGACAGACGTATGTGGGATAAGGTTTTCACGCCTCTATCAAAGCAACATCATGTTATTCGGTACGACTTGAGAGGGTACGGACTATCCGATATGCCTGAAGTCGGCTTCGGCTACCTGCACGCTGACGATTTGCGCGCGCTGATGGATGCCCTGTCCATCCAAAAAGCCCACCTGGTCGGGGTATCGCTGGGCGGTAAAGTGGTGACCGAGTTTGTCGCCCTCTACCCGTCGCGGGTACTTTCGGCGACCATCTCTTCCGGCGCACTGAGCCGTATTCCAGACAGACAGGCTGCACCAGCGGCGGCTGTCAAAATCTATAATGACACCGTGTTTGCTGAAAGCCGTATCAAAGCCCAGCAAAATGCACAGCGGGGAATGGTAGCCTTGAAGGCTGAATGGAAAAAGGGCATGAAAAGCATCAGCGGCAAACGCTACCGTCACATCAAGGAAGACCTGGAAACAATGATCGATGACTGGCAGGCCTGGCAGTGGGTCAATCCAGAAACCGATCCCTTTATTGGCGACCAGGCCGACAGTTTGTTGGCTAAACAGGCCACACACCCACCCATGCTGTTGTTGCTGGGTCAATTTGACTACACGGAGAATAAAAAGGCCATGTACCGCCTGTCTGCACTTTGCCCCGAAGCCAGCATCCAATTACTACCCGACGCCGGCCATTTCACCGTCATGGAATCGCCAAAAGCGTTCATGAAACACCTCCAAAGGCTCCTGGAGCGTGTAGGGGCAACTCGCCAAAACAACGTTGACCGACACAATTCGCCCCTTCAGCAAGAAGAAAAGGTTAATTAACAGGCATCCGGTAACTTAGTCTTTCAAAAAGACATCCGATGCAGGGACCATTCAAACTGAGTACCGGCCAAAGAGTACAACGATCCACACACTGTAAGGCACTACTGACCGTACTGGTTACAGTAGCCGGCGTACTGACCATCCATGGGCAATCCACCGTAAGGGCATTGCACATACACCAAACGGACAAGGTCATTTTGACAGCCCCTACAAAGGCGCTAGACAGCCTGACCTTCAATCATGGTCATGACACACTCCTCTTGCATCATGTCGGCTTCTCGCACCGCATCCCATTGAACAAGATAGACAGTCTGTGCCCGGGATCGGCTTCCGACACCATCAAGGTGTGCTACCAACATGACATGGCCACCGTATTTCTTCCCTTGTCTTTGGCCGACATGAGCATACGTATGGAAGGAGCCCACGTCACCGTTGATGACAGTCGACTTGACGGAACATTGGTTTACATCCTCGAAGGGCAGTCGGCCAATGGTTCCTTCAAGCGCTACGGCAACCAGGTGGCCACCCTCGTGCTCAACAACGTCAACCTGACCAACAGCAGTGGCCCTGCCCTCAACAGTCAATCGAAAAAGGCCACCACCATACTGTTGCCGGCAACGACCACCAACAACCTGACTGATGGCCCTATTTACGCAACACCCCCGACCAACACAGAAGGTATTTGCGAAGATCAAAAAGCGACCTTATTCAGCGAGGGCAGCCTCCTCTTCAAGGGTGAAGGTTCACTTACCGTGACGGGGCTTGGGAGTGATTCGCACGGCATCTGTAGCGATGACGCCATATACGTGTCAACGGGTCATCTGATGGTGGCTGCTGCCACGAAAGACGGTCTTCATGCCAACGATGGCGTAACAGTATCAGGTGGAAACCTGACCATCACGGCAAGCGCAGATGGCATTGACACAGAAGCGGGCAATTACGTCCAAACAGCCGGGCAGGTCATACTCAACCTTCCCTCCAAGGATGTGAAAGGTATCACAACGGACAGTTGCCTGCAAGTAAGCGGGGGTAGCCTGCACCTAACGGTAAACGGCGCCCAATCCAAGGGATTGAAGAGCAAACAAGACATGACCCTTTCCGGTGGCAACATCACCGTGATAACCACCGGTGCAGCCGTTCTGCAATCAACCGGGGTAAGCGGCCGCTATGACCCATCCTATTGCACAGCAGTGAAATGCGACGCCAACCTTAACCTGTCAGGGGCTACTGTTGACATTACCTGTTCAGGCTTGGCAGGACGAGGGGTCTCCGCAGACGGTTCCATCGTCATGACAGAAGGGTCGCTGCAAGTCACCACATCTGGAGACGGAGCCAAATACACCAACAGTTCCGGTGCTGCCGATGCCTACACAGCCCGTTGCTTGGGCAGCAACAAAACCATTTCTCTCTTAGGGGGCACCATCAACCTGACGAGTTCAGGCGCAGGAGGTAGAGGCATCAAAACCGACGGCACCTTGACCCTGGGCAGCGAAGCACAAGGGCCAACCCTGTCTGTGACAACCAAAGGGAGTAAAATAACCATCACATCTTCTACAGACCGCAGAGAAGACAACGGCACCTATGCCGAAGCCAAGGCCATCAAGGCTGATGGTGCGCTGACCATCAACCAAGGGCAAATGACGATTACCTCAGCCGATGACGGCTTAAAATCCGATGTTTCGGTTACTGTCAACGGGGGTGAGATAACCATCAATAAATCCACCGAAGGGATGGAAGCGCCTTTGCTAACCGTAAACAACGGTCAACTCACCATCATTTCCAGCGACGATTGTTTCAACGCCACCAAAGGCAACGGGGGTGAGCAGAACGATGGCAGTTTCCTTTACCTGAAAGGTGGTCAGGTTTATACCAGCACCACCTCGGGTGACGGTCTAGATAGCAACGGAAACATATCAATGAGTGGCGGAACCGTCATCGTACAAGGCCCTTCATCACAACCAGAAGTAGGCATGGACTACAACGGCACCTTCCTTGTCACTGGCGGTTTGTTGGCCGTGACAGGTCCCAACTCAGGCAACATGATTCAAAGCAGTTCAAGCTCGTCTACCCAGTATGCAATCCTGGTCAAATCAAGCAGCATAGGTACGAACCTGGTTCACCTCCAGGATGCTGACGGGAACGACCTGTTAACCCTAAAGCCTCAACGCAGCGCTTATTACGTGGTTATATCTTCGCCACAGCTCAAAGCCGGTGTCACTTATTCCTTATACGTAGGAGGTAGTTGCACGGGGACAGCCGTTAACGGGTATTACACAGGCGGCACTTATTCAGGTGGCAGCGTAAAGAAAACCTTTACCTTAACCAGCAAAAACACCACCTTGAGTTTTTAATCTTTCAGGCAGGTCAACGTCGCTCTGGAAAAAACCCTTGTTCGATATTGACTGCCTCTGCGTAATCCACCAACAGGCGCCTGGCTAGCTGTATGGCTTCATCTAATCCTTCAGGCCCTCCTGCTGAATGCACAATCATCAACAAACGGGTCGTTTCAAGACAGAGTTTTGTACGCTCCACATCACTGGTGGGTGTTCCAATGGGGCCATTTGCATCCCTGTACACCGGGAGTCCTTCAATATTAAGGAGTCCCCTACCGATGGCTTCAAACGGCTCATCTTCGCGGCCTACACCTATGGCCAATGGTCCTTCTACCTTGGCGGCATCGAAGCCTCCGATGGAGAAGCCTGTCTTGATGGATAAACCATTGATAATGTCCACCAGGCTGTTGATTCGGTAGAGGCCCTTGCCCAAGACCAGACGACGACACAAGGCCTCGGCCGAGGGTCTGTATCGGTTGGGATCTTTGCCCAACTTCTTATACAACTGACGCATGGCCAGGATAGGTCCTTGTTTATTGAGGGTTTCCAGTGCAGCATTGGCCAGAAAAGTCTGACAAACAGCATCCAAATCAGCCCACAAAGTATCGGATGTGGGTCGGTTGACAACGTCGGCCGTCAACCAGGCATAGGAATAAGCGGGTGCAGCGGCAATAATAGCGGGTTCAATACAGATAGCTGGCATCATGAAGTCAAGTTAAGGCGTCTGCAATAAATCGATCAATATCAACAAAGGTACAAAACCGCCCCTTTTTTTCAGACAGCCTTTAACCTTTGGCAACTTTTTGTGTCCAATGACCAACAGTCAACCTAAAAAAAAGGACGTACACCCCTAAGCGCACCAACTGTCGGGATTTTAACCGATATTTGTATTCAACTGATTGTCCATGAAACAGAACAATGGCCTATCCGAACGTGAGGGTAGAACAGGAAAACGCCTGTTCAAATACTTCATACATGGCTTGATCTGGTTGGCTTTTTTCTCTCTACCTCTGTTGTTCAGACCAAGATTCGGGGCTGATCCCCAGTCTGGCGCCTTCAGGCTTCCCATGCCGCTACCCATGTTGGTCAACAACATCTTCATGATCATCGCTTTTTATGTCAACTTACTGGTGCTCATGCCCCGGTTTTTCAATAAAAAACGATGGGGATACTATGCCTTTTTCACCAGCTTGTTTATTCTGGCCAGTTTTTGGTTGCACGACCTGACCAAGGAGTTGGAAATACTGTTGGGGGTGGGAAGGCCCTTCAATCCTTACCACAATCGACCAAGAGGGGTGTTTGAGTTCAGGCAATTTTCCTTCCTGTATACGTTAGGGCTAATCTGGGCCAGCAGTATGGTCTATCATCTCCTGGGCCAGCTTCAGGCGTCCAGACGGCACGCCGAAGAGGTTAAAGCCAGCGCGTTACAGGCCGAGTTATCCTTTCTCAAGGCGCAGATCAATCCCCATTTTCTGTTCAACACCCTGAACACCATTTATGCTTTGACCCTCAAGCAATCGGAAGATGCCCCCAAGGCTGTCATCAAGTTGTCCAATCTCATGCGTCAATTC
Organism: Bacteroidales bacterium; assembly: GCA_012718945.1. Classification (GTDB taxonomy): domain Bacteria; phylum Bacteroidota; class Bacteroidia; order Bacteroidales; family UBA1402; genus UBA8389. The sequence goes on along the minus strand of JAAYBL010000165.1, from coordinate 2,490 downwards.
ACCAACGATACTTCGGTGGAATTCGTACCCCTGGATGAGGAACTGAACTTTATTCGGGATTACATCGAATTGCAACAATTGAGGTTGAGCGACAAGACAACGGTCAACTGCAACCTGGTCTACTGCGAACAGCCCCTTCGCATCGCTCCCAGACTGTTGTTGCCCTTCATTGACAACGCCTTCAAATATGGGGTGAGCAACCGCACAAAAAGCAGCATTGACATTGACCTGCAAATAAAGGATTCCACGCTGTTGTTTTCCGTCAAGAACGCCATTCACGCCAACAATGCGGAGCGCCAGGCCTCATCAGGCATTGGCCTGGAAAATGTCAAACGAAGGCTGGACCTGCTCTACGAAGGTCGTCACACCCTCAAGCAAGAACAAACAGACACGCACTATCACCTGACATTGACACTAACACTGACTCCATGACTTGTATTACCGTAGACGATGAACCCTTGGCGCTGGAACTGATGAAAAGTTACATTGCCCAAATACCTGGTCTCGAAATGAAGGGTGCCTTCACAGACGCCATCTCTGCCTGGGGTTATCTGCAACGCAATCCCACAGACCTGGTCTTCCTGGACATACAAATGCCCGATATTTCCGGATTGCAACTAGCCAGATCGATGAGTCGGCGTGACCCCATGATAATTTTCACCACTGCTTACGCCAAGTACGCTGTCGACGGTTTCACCATCGATGCCGTCGACTACCTGCTCAAGCCTTTTGATTTTTTCCGCTTTCAGGATGCTGTCAATAAAGCCTTTTCGTACAAAAGCCTGATCGACAAGGCGGGCACATCGAACGAATCGGCCATTTTTGTCAAATCCGACTACCAGAATATCCGTATTGCAACAGACGATATCCTGTACATTGAAGGATTTGATGACTACATTCGCATACACCTGGAATCAGGTAAAAGTGTATACACGCTGATGAGTCTGAAAAGCATCCTGGAAAAATTGCCTGAACAAGCTTTCCTGAGGATACACCGTTCTTTCATCGTAGCCATCAAGCGGATACAGCGTATTCACAACCAACAAGTTAATATAGGAGACAAGTCGTTACCCATCGGCAAATCCTACGTCACAACCGTCAAATCACTACTCAACCCATAAACGTCTTACCTCATGACAAGAATTATCCTGACCACAGCTCTCCTGGCAGCCACCCTGCTGGTGTCGGCCGCTCCACAAACCCTTCCGTACAAGACAGACATCGTTGTCGATGGCCAATATACCGAATGGACATCACCATTGCCAATGACCAACAAGCGTACGGGCTTGAATTTCGCTATCGCCAATGACAATCGTCACCTGTACCTGTTCTTGCGCGTCACCGACAAGGCCATACAACGGCAGATTGTCTCCAACGGCTTTGAATTGTGGATCAATGCCGATGGCAAAAAGAAAAAAACGACGGGTATTACGTACCCGCTACCCTTGAAAGAGGAAGAAACGGCGGCGGCCCAACAACCAGCTGGGACAACCAGAGCCGCTTCAGCCACCGGCAACAACACCGGGTCGCAAACCAACCGCGGCAACAGGGGTGGTTCCAACAGAAATCCCTGGGATATGTTTGGCAACCAGAATGAAGACGCCGATCGTTTTGTCATTTCCCGCGACATGATTCTCCAGGGTTTCCTGATTGAAAACGGACAACAACCGGCTAAAGGCAGCGATGTCAAAACGGCCATCACCCTTGATGCGGATGGGTCCATGCTGTATGAAATCGCCATACCCTTCAATACTTTCCTGAAGGAACGCCTGGATAGTGATGATGCCAAACGAACGTTCGCCATTTGCTTTCTCGTTAAGAAACCGGATAGCAACTCAAGCACTGGCCAGATGATGCGCATGGGACGATCGATGGGAATGGGACCAATGGGGTCTCCCATGGGACCAATGGGGACATCTGTGGAAGAACGCAGATATTGGTTCAAAGTCAAACCAGCCATCGAATAAACACATAGCCTGAATACCTAACTCTAATACCATGATAACCTTTTTAATTTCTATTGCCCTCCTGCTCGGGGGCTATTTCCTGTACAGCAAAATTATTGAACGCATATTCGGTGTTAGCGAGCAGGCCCTCACACCGGCCTATACCAAAACGGACGGTGTGGATTACGTACCCATGAATTGGGGCAAAGTCTTTCTCATTCAATTCCTGAATATTGCTGGCCTCGGACCTATCTTCGGGGCCATCATGGGGGCAGCCTTTGGTCCTGCCGCCTTTTTATGGATTGTTTTTGGCAGTATTTTCGGTGGCGCCGTACACGATTACCTTTCCGGCATGTTGTCCATACGCCATGGGGGCTTGAGCCTTCACGGCATCACCGAGTTTTACCTTGGTAAGACGGTCAAAAATGCCATGAGCGTCTTCACCATTGTGCTTATGGTGTTGGTGGGCGCCGTATTCATCTCCGGACCGGCCAGACTGTTGGCCAACATGACACCCGACGTCCTGGATTTCACGTTCTGGTGC
>JAAYBL010000164.1 GCA_012718945.1 Bacteroidales bacterium | reverse complement strand
TGATGTTGTGGATGCCCAGGTATTGTCCGTTAACATAAACCACAGCGGGTCGGAAGGCCATGTTTTCGAGATCCATGTTGTACTGATGGCAGGCTTGCTGGATCAGACCGTCTCTGAAGAGGGTGTAACTCCAGTCGCTGCCCGAAGCCCTGAGCGCAAAATTGTCGAAGCTCGACCGTGAACGATCAAAAAACAGGGGGTAGTCCAGCTGGTTGCTGCCGTATTGCTTTCTGAAATAGACACCCAGCATCTTTTGAGGCAACTTCCAGGAGTATAGACCGTTGATTTTAATACCGGCTCGTTCGTTGAAGGCAGCTCTGTTGCTGCCATTGTTTTCAAACAACTCGATATTGACCGGCACTTCCCATTCGGGTTTGAAATCCTGGACGTAAATACCGCGTTCGGCACCCCAGAAATGAATGGAGTCCGTGACAATGGAGACCAGGGGTAATTGGCCGCTGCTGAAGTCCTTCCCTATAAAATAGGAATGCGTTTGTATGGGTCCGGCGATGTAACCTGGTTGAAACACACTGGCTCTGACTACCGTCGTGTTTTCGATCCAGAGGGGCTGAGTATAGGCCGGGGATTCCTCGGTAGGTGTCGAACCGTCCAGGGTGTAGCGGATGAGGCCTCCCTGGTTGGTGCTTAGCATCAAGCTGAAAGGCTCTGTGTAAACACCACCGCGGACTGAAAAGGCAGGGCTGTGGGCCACTTGTCCGGCAAAGCCTGTGGTACCGTTGGCGGCTCCTGGTGTAGGAATGGTATAAAACACCCAACTGTCAGGGTTGGCTGGGTTACGCCCGTAGGAGACATCAGTAAATTGTGGACCAAATAACAAGGTGTCCAAGGGGATCTGGTCTGGCGAAAAGACGCCGAAAGCTTCGCCTGAGGCTGACAATTTGAAGGAGGTATGCAGCCCAGTGGCTTTATCGTCACACCACACCAGTACATAACCGTTTGGCTGAAGCAACAAGTCGGTTTCGATGCGCCATTTGGTGGGGTCGTTCAGGTTGTCCGTGAGGTAGTAGCCATTGAGGTTGACGGCTGTGCTGCCACTGTTGTATAATTCCACCCAGTCGGCTTCGTTCGCATAATCAGGATCGGTGTTGATGGTGGCGTTGGAGGCCAGGATCTCATTGATCCGTATGTTGGCATTGACCATGACAGGAAACAGTATGAGCAGCACTGTCAGTATGGCCAAAAGCCGGTTGGGTAAGTGTTTGTGCATGGGGGATGTATGTCCGGCAAAGATAGACATTATATGTGTTAACTTTGTGCGACCATCCACTGTTTAACATTACTGGCTGGCCTGCCCGCCGTTAGTTCAGCAGCCATTAGCCTCATAGCCTGTTCAGTATGATCAAAGTAGTGTTTCAACCCTTGACAAAGGAAGGATAAGGGATAGGATTCTCCGGGTAGGTTGATGCTACGGTGGCGGGGACATTCTCCCCGGCAAAGGGGCAAGTGCTTGCATTGCAGACACACCGAGGGCAGGTCGGCCTTGGCCTGTCCAAAAGCCATTTGTCGAGGTGAGAGCACCAGTTCAGTCAAGGTGTTTTCCGTAAGGTTGCCCAATTTATATGCCGACGATACGTAATGGTCGCAGCTGTACAGATCTCCGTTTGTTTCCAGGGCTGCCGCATGACCGCAGGTTTCTGCGTACACACATATGCCAGGGGCCACATTCAGGTAACCGGCCAGGGTGGCGTCGAAGGTGGTTACAAACACGTCACCCACATCTTCCCTGACCCATTCGTCGAAGATGGCCGTAAGAAATTGGCCGTAGGAGAGGGCTGAAGGAATGCCATCCCGCTGCTCAACCACCGGCGTAAACTGGATATACCGAGCCCCAATCTCTTTGAAAAAATGATAGACAGTCAGTGGGTGAGCCACATTTATCCGGTTGACGACGGAGAGAATATTGACCTCCACACCGTGTTTCATCAACTGATCCCAGCCTTTCATGACGGCGGCGAAGCTGCCACCACCTTGCCTGGTATGACGGAAGGCATCGTGAAGGTGTTCGGGCCCATCGAGCGACAAGCCCACCAGAATGCTATTATCCTTGAAAAAGCGTGCCCAGGAGGCATCAATCAGGGTGCCGTTGGTTTGTATCTGATTTTCAATGCGGTGGGTTTTTCGGTAGAGGCGTTGATAGGCCAGCACTTTATCGAAAAAGGCCCGACCCAATAGTAAGGGTTCACCGCCATGCCAGACAAAGGTTGCCTGAGGGCCGGGTTGGGCTTCAATGTATTGTTTGATGAAACGCTCCAATACCTTGTCGCTCATCGTTGCTGGTTGCCCGTTTTTCAACAAGACCGTCTTGTCCAGGTAATAACAGTAAGTACACGCCAGGTTGCAAGCCGCTCCACCCGGCTTGGTCAGCACGTAAAGCGGGTAGCGCAGTGGATTAAACGGGATGGTCGATGGAGACGGCATGGTTGAAAGGAACGGATTGGTTAGACAAAACTACGTTTTTTTTGGAATACACCTCTGCTGACTTTTCAGGTAGGGTAGGAAAATACCCTGCCCAGGGTATTTGTCACCCATGAGATCTGATGTACTTTTGTTACCATAAATGAATAAAAATCAACTAAAAACCATAGATATGAAGCCTATAGCCAAAAAACTGACCGACCTGGTTGGCAACACTCCTCTGTTGGAAATGAGTAATTTCAGTACGAAGAAAGGTTTGGATACCCCTATTGTGGCCAAGCTGGAGTACTTTAACCCGGCCGGCAGTGTGAAAGACAGGATAGCGTTGGCTATGATTCTGGATGCGGAAGAAAAAGGTCTCCTGAAACCGGGCGCCACGCTCATCGAGCCAACCAGTGGAAATACAGGGGTGGGACTGGCATTTGTGGCTGCTTCCAAAGGCTACAAACTCATCCTGACCATGCCGGAGACCATGAGCCTGGAACGCCGTACCTTGCTTAAGGCCTTGGGCGCAGAGTTGGTGCTCACACCTGGTTCAGGCGGGATGAAGGCCGCTGTGGAAAAAGCGGAGGCTCTGCATGCTGAAACACCGGGATCTCTGATACTGCAGCAATTTGATAATCCGGCCAACGCCGCCATCCACCGCTGCACGACAGGGGAAGAAATCTGGCAGGACACCGAGGGTAAAGTCGATATTTTTGTGGCCGGTGTGGGTACAGGTGGTACGGTCAGTGGGGTAGGTGCTGCACTCAAAGCCCACAATCCCGCCGTTCGTATTGTGGCCGTCGAGCCCGATGAATCCCCCTTGCTGTCGGGTGGACAACCTGGTCCACACAAGATTCAAGGCATTGGGGCCAACTTTGTTCCCGGTAATTTCGATGCGGGGATAGTCGATGAAGTGATTCGGGTCCCGCAGGATGCTGCTATCAAAACAGCCAGGGAGTTGGCATGGCAAGAGGGCCTTCTGGTTGGGATTTCTTCAGGAGCTGCCGCCTGGGGAGCTGTCGAACTGGCTAAACGACCTGAGAACAAAGGTAAAACCATCGTCGCCCTTTTGCCCGACACCGGTGAACGCTACCTCAGTTCAG
>JAAYBL010000163.1 GCA_012718945.1 Bacteroidales bacterium | reverse complement strand
ACAGGAAAAACGCCAGTATGCCAAGGTTTTTTTTGGCTACCTTTGCCTGTAACACGTAATTAGTAAGACCCACACATGCCAGTCATTCTCTCCGAGCATTCCTTTCAAGCTGTCATCTTCGATCTAGACGGCACGCTCATCAATTCACTCCAGGATATCGCCGATGCCATGAACAGGGTGTTGACGGCCCATGGCTTTCCCACCCACCCTTATGACGCGTATCGCACGTTTGTAGGAAAAGGTTTGCGCAACCTCTCTGAACAAGTGTTGCCACTCGAAGCCAGGGATGAAGCCACCCTACAGACCATACATACGGAACTGTTGAAGGATTACAAGGAACATTACATCCGGAAAACAGATTTGTACGCCGGTGTAGCCACCTTACTGGACGCGCTTAAAGACAATGGAATAGGCATGGCCATTGTCTCGAACAAGGCTCATGAAATCACCAGCCGCATCGTGAATCAACTATTCGCACCCTGGCCGTTTGCCTGCGTGTTGGGTACAGGAGGCGACATTCCACGCAAACCCGACCCTGCCGGCGCATGGATGTGCGCCAGGGCCTTGGGTGTAGAAGCCTCCCGCATTGTCTACGTGGGGGATTCCGGTATCGATATGCAGACAGCCCGCAACTGCGGCATGTACCCGGTCGGTGTGACCTGGGGGTTCAGGAGCCGAGCGGAACTGGAAGCAAACGGAGCCGCCTTACTCATTGACAAGCCGGAAGCGTTGCTCCAACTCTGGGATTAAAACAAATAGGCCAGCGAAACGCTCAAGGTTTTGTTGGATAATTTGTTAAATGGATTGTCCGTGGGTAAGCTGCCAATGCCGGTAGGAACGGTTGCTTCACCAAGTTTACCCAGACCCCAGTCGTACTTCACGGCAACCTGGAAATTCAAGACCTCAAGACCCGCACCCACGCCGGCACCAAAATCAAAGGTCTTGAAAGAGTTTTTAAGGTTCTCATTGAAATCGGCCTCCCCATCAATCATGGTGGCAGCCACAAAAGAAACATAGGGGCCAGCTTGCAGGTAGGCTCTTGCCAAACCCAAATCGAGACCAAACTGCAGGTTAATGGGCACCTCAATGTTTTGGGAGGAAAACTTCACTTCGTCGATGGTTCCCAGGTAAGCCAGCCCAAAGTCATCATCGAGATCGACCAAGCCACTTTTCACACTGTACAAAACTTCAGGTTGCACGGCAAAACCCAACGCCTTGGCTTGGAAGACAACGCCAAACTGGTAACTAGTGGCACCTTTCACCTCATCAAGCATATCATCGACAGAGGCTGACAAACTGTTGACATTGGCGCCGGCTTTGACACCAAAACGCAACTGGGCCTGACCGGCGGTAGCCGCCAGCATCATAACACAAACAAGGACAAGGATTTTTTTCATAACAGGTGTACTTATGGTTAGTAAAAAAGGACTATACTACAAGCATTGGTTTGTTTCCTTACCTGCAAAGATTTGAAAAAAAGCGGAGATTTCAGGTAAAAAAGACAGTAAACTAGTACACGGCTCAAAAAAAAGTCTACATTTGCATTAATAAGCCTATTAAATATGACTATTAATTCCTCCATGGAAGACCATATTCTGACCGTTGCCGAGTCGTGCTTTCTCGAATATGGGTTCGACAAGACCTCTACCACCATGATAGCCAAGCAGGTGGGCTGTAACCAGGCGCTCATTCATTATTACTTCAGAACCAAGCTCAACCTTTTTACCAGCATCTTCGAGCGCAAATTCATCACCGTGTATACACACATGATGGAGGCCGCTTTCAAGCAAAACGCTTCCTTTACGGACATGGTCACGTTGTTTGTTGAGGTCCATTTCGACATGATCCACAAAGATCCTAGATTAGCCAGGCTCATCATCACCGAATTGCATCGACTGCCAACGCTGGTAGCAGCCGTGAAAGAACAGGTACATGAAAAACCGTCGGTCATGCTCCAAAAAGTCGACAAGGAACGTCAAGCGGCCATCGAAAAAGGCCTCATCAGGCCCATCTCTCTCTTGGATCTGGCGCTAACTATCTTATCGCTCAACCTGGCTCCGATTTTCCTGATGCCCGTCCTGTCGACTATTTTACCGCTGGACGAACACGCTCAACAAGCGTTGATAACAGCCAGAAGGCAACAAATCGTCTCAACAGTGCTCAACAGTCTTCGCCCGTAACAAACCAACCACATATACAATGTTCATGAAAGCAAACAAGCCTCCGTTGCGAACCTGGTTAGTAGGCTGCCTCGTCATTGCAGGAAGCCTCCCTGTTATGGCTCAGCCACTGAGTCTGGATAGTTGTCAAGTCAAAGCCAAGGCCCATTACCCTTTGACCAGGCAGTACGGACTAATTGATCAATCCGCAGCGTTGAGCCTGTCGGTGACCAACAAAGCCTACCTGCCCCAGTTGTCGCTTTCGGCCAAGGCTACTTATCAATCGTCCGTCACTGAAATCCCCGAACAATTGGGTACGGCAATCGGGCAATTGACTGGTCAGCCCATACAGTTTGATGCCATGCCCCGCGACCAATACCAGGCTACCCTGGAGCTGCAACAACTGATTTGGGATGGCGGCGCCCTCAGTGCCTCCCGTAAAGCCACCCTGGCCGGAAGCGCAGCCGAACGCAAACAATTGGAAACTGAATTATTTACGGTCGGCGAACGCATCAACGCACTTTACTTTGGCATATTGATGCTCGATGAACAGTTGAAACTCGTTCAGTTGTTGAAAAACGAATTGGCTGTCAACCGTCAAAAAATGGACGCCTATTTGGCTAACGGTGTTGCCTTACCAGGCGACCTGGACGCCCTGCAGGTAGAGATCATCAGTGCTGAGCAACAGGAGGAAACCTTGCTTCGCAACCGTAAAACGTACCTGGAATGGCTGTGTGCCTTTACGGGCATCCCCTACAAGGCAGACTTGACCCTTACGATGCCAACCACACCCCTATTGACAGACAAAAACAACCTCAGACCAGAATTGGAACTGTTCGATGCCAAGGCTGCCCAACTCGATGCGCTTCAAACCAACCTGACAGCTTCAACCAGACCTCAGCTGGGTCTATTTGTCCAGGGCGGCGTAGGGCGTCCCGGCCTCAATATGTTTGCTGACGCCTTCGAACCGTTTTATATAGGAGGGATCCGACTCAGCTGGCAGCTTGGCCGCTTGTACACCCATAAGGACAATCAACGCAAACTGGAAGTCAACCGACAAAGTCTGGAAGCCCAACGCGCCACGTTCTTGTTTAACAACCAACTCCAGGTCGCTGAATACACCAATGAGATGGACCAACTGACGGAGACGCTTAACCAAGACGCATCCATCATTGCCCTGAGGCAGCGCATTAAAAAGGCCTCCGAGGCCAAGTATGCCAACGGCACCCTGACCTACAGCGAACTGCTGAGAGATACCAATGCCGAACATCAAGCCCTCCAACAACAGGCGATGCACCGCATCCAACAACTACATGCCGCCTACAAATTGCTTCATTGCATAAACCAAACCCCCAACGCCCACTAATCACACAACAAGACATGATGCCATCATCCCACCCATTTACACACCCCCAATCCAGGACCTGGCAGGTCAGTGGATTGCTACCTTTTATGATCATCACCTTCAGTTTTCTGCTGACAGGTTGTGGACGATCCGGTGAAAAGTACGATGCCTATGGTGTGTTTGAAACCACAGAGGTCATTGTGTCCGCCGAGGTGAGTGGCGCCCTTTTGGCTATGGATGCCCAAGAAGGTGACCCCGTCAACGCCGGCGCCATCATCGGCCACATTGACAGCACTCAGTTACTGCTTAAAAAGCAACAATTGGAAGCCACCCTCAGAGGCCTCAAGCAACGACGTCCGGATACCAACAAACAGTTGGCTGCCCTGCAAGAACAAGTACGCAATGTGAATCAAGAAGTTAAACGGTTGGAAAACCTAGTCAAGGCCAACGCAGCCACATCCAAGCAATTGGACGATTTGAAAGCACAAAAAGCTGTCCTTGAACGCCAACTGGCCGCCTCCCGTTCTACCTTGGAAACGACAGTGGGTGGTCTTTCCGAAGACGAAACGGCGTTGGGTCTTCAAATCGAGCAGTTAGCCGATCAGCTGAGCAAATGTCAACTCAAAAGCCCCATTGACGGTACCCTATTGGTGAAATACTGCGAAAAAGGGGAACTGGCAGCACCGGGCAAACCCCTATTTAAAGTAGCTGATACCAAACACTTTTTCTTACGGGCCTATGTGACCGGCGACCAGTTAGCCGCACTTAAACTTGGACAGGAGGTTACGGTCCATGCCGACTATGGAAAGGAGACTAAGGATTACCAGGGAACCATCAGCTGGATAGCCACCAATGCCGAATTTACCCCCAAAACCATACAAACCAAAAACGAACGCGCCAACCTGGTGTATGCCGTCAAGGTTGCCGTTGAAAACGATGGCTACCTCAAAATCGGACTCTACGGTGGCCTCACGCTCTAAAACCATGCGACCACTCAGCGTACACGCCCTGCAAAAGAATTATCATACCGGCAAGCCGGAGGCTTTTGTGGGTTTGGGCCGACCTGATGAATCGGGATCAAGCTCGATCAGTTTTGAGGTGGAGAAAGGAGAAGTCTTTGGCATTATCGGTCCTGACGGTGCGGGCAAGACAACGTTGTTTCGCATCCTGGCCACCTTACTCCTACCGGATAGCGGATCGGCCACGGTGGAAGGGCTGGACGTATGCCAGGATTATAAAGCCATACGCCACCAAATCGGATACATGCCTGGTCGTTTCTCGTTGTACCAAGACCTTAGTGTGGAAGAGAATCTCACATTTTTTGCCACCTTGTTCAACACGACGGTGGACGCCAACAAAGCCTTGATTGACCCCATTTACAAACAAATTGAGCCCTTCAAGGATCGATTGGCCGGCAAACTCTCCGGTGGCATGAAACAGAAGCTGGCCTTGAGCTGCGCCCTGGTGCACAAGCCCAGCCTTTTGTTGCTGGACGAACCGACCACGGGGGTGGATGCCGTGTCCAGGAGCGAGTT
>JAAYBL010000162.1 GCA_012718945.1 Bacteroidales bacterium | reverse complement strand
GATGACAAAGACCACGTCTTCTTTGCCGATATGCTTCAGCTGTTCAAGGATAAACTGAGCATCGACACCTCCCGCATTTTTTGCTGTGGCTTCAGCTTCGGAGCCATGGTGACCTACTCCTTATCCCTCAGTTTTCAGAACGACCTCCGCGCCGTAGCCTGTTATTCCCCAGCCAACTGGAATATTTATCTGCCGGAAAACAAGCACCTGCCTCTGGCCTTCTACAGTACCACCGGCACCCAGGACGGGCTTTGCAAATTTGTTCACTCGGATGAATTAAAGCTGGGTGGCAAGTATTGTGTCTTAACGCACATCGAAGACAACGGCCTGAAGCAACTGCCTGAAGTACCCGTCGCCACCACGCCAACGCACCTCACGACCGAGTTTAAGGGCCTGCCCGAAGCATATCCGGTGCTGTTTGGCTCGTTCGTGGGTGGTCACACCGAAAACGTTAAGGACCCCGGCACCGATTTCAACTGGATAGCCAAGGAAACCTGGGATTTCTTTATGAGGTTTTAGTTTTTGAGCCACTTCAACGAAATGGAAACGCATATTTCTTGCTCACGGCCTATTATTTGAACAAAGAGTATGGCCTAAAAATGATAGAAAAAAAATGGAAGAAAAGGCTTGATGGCGTTCTATAAAAAGCAAGGCTCGAACTTATATCTTGATAAGCCGAGCCTCGAAACTCCTTCTATTTGTAGATGAGCAGTGCAAATGTACAGCTTTCTGTTGACTATTGTATCAATTGCAAGCAAAAATTTGTAGCATTAACATATTATGTATGGGCTTTCAATCAGAATTACTTACTTAAATAGTACCGTTGTAACGTATAGAAAGCCTTTTTCTTGAACCCTTTTTCAGAGATCAGCCCCTTGCGGTTCCAGCCATCCTGAATGCCGGGCAACTGACGCAACGGAGACATGAAGTCGGCCAGGATCCAGGGCGTCATACCGGCAAGACCATCAATCTTGTCAAACATTCCGATGCTTTCCTTGTACAAATAATCCTGAAATTCTTCAGTCCAACGAGTCAGGCTGTCCCCATGCAACCCTTGCAACGCGCCACCGCCAAACTCGCTGACAATAACAGGCTTATCCAAACCCATTTTGAACGATTTATTCCGACATTCGTTGGGCAAACCACCATACCAACCCAGGTACTCATTCAGGCTGATGATGTCCAATTTTTCCATGATGGGATCGTTGTACGTGTACACACTGTCAGGGTGCCCGTCAAGTTCCTGATCCTTTTTGCAGGCAGCCGAAAGCAACCGCGTAGGATCAATCGATCTGACGTAGTCGGCCAGTTCAGCTAAAAACCGGTTTCGATCAGGAATAGGCGCGGTTTCATTGGCAATGGACCAGATGATGCTACTGGCCCGATTGTAATCACGATAAATGAGTTCGGAAAATTGCGCCTTAGCCTTTTTGAGTACCTCCGGGTTTCCCCATTGAATACCCCAGTACAACGGAATTTCCTCCCACAGCAAGATACCCATCTTATCGGCCAGGCGTACGATGTTTTCCTGATGCGGGTAATGAGCCAGGCGAATAAAATTACACCCCAACTCCTTGGCCCAGCCCAACACCAGTTTGGCATCATCCACCGAGTTGGCACGATCTCCCCGCAACGGGTTTTCGTCGTGCAGACAAATACCCTTCAGAAACACGGGATTACCATTGAGCAGGATCTGCTTCCCCTTCGTTTCAATGGTTCTGAAACCGATTTCATCACTGATTCTATCGTCACCAGCTTCAATCGTTACGGTGTATAACTTCGGGTTTTCAGGCGACCACAGCTGAAGGTTTTTGGCAGAAACCGTAAACTTGATAGCCCCGGTGGCATTCACGGCCACTTCTTGATTAATCTTGAGTTCGGGTATGACGATGCGTGCTTTATCCGGCCTTTTGGCGCCAGAAATCTCCAAAGCGACGTCTATCTTTTTGGTTTTATCGTGCAGCGTAGCCTTGTCAAGTGCGATAAAGTAATTATTGATGAAGGTAGCCGGCACCTCCACTACCTTCACTTCACGGGTAATTCCCCCATGATTAAACCAGTCGGCCACCTTGGACGGAATGTAATCAGCCCCCCGACTATTGTTGACACCGATAATGACGAAATTGCCGTTATCCCTGATGCAATTGGTTATTTCATAACAAAAGGGGGTGAAACCGCCCTCGTGTTTTCCCAGCCGCTTCCCATTACACGAAACCGTCGCGATGTAATTGGCCGCACCCACATAGATGAAATACCGCTTGCCCTGCTGTACCTTCTCGATATCAAAATACTGCCTGTACCAGATCGTGCCTTCGTAAAAGCTTAATTCGGGCTTCTGAGCATTCCAGCCTCCCGGCACCCACAGCGTTTTTCCCGCAGTAAATCCGTATTCCACCCTGTCAGACTTATCGTTGGGCATCGCATTACGCATGACAGGCGTACCACCCATACCACCGGTATCATACGGATCCATGACATACCCATCCGATTGAAGGCAAAAAAAGGCGATATGCGGAGCTACGTATACGTTGGTTGATTTTCCCCCTTTTTCGTGAAAAATTGCCGTGTCGGAAGGCCAAGAAATGCGTAGTATTGCAGTGTGAAACGCCATTTCGAAATAGTCCTGACAATGAAGCATTGGTTGGTCGTCATCTTGGCCTTGGAGCTGTTTTCGTTTGCAACGGTTGGACAAACACGTGTTCCCGTCAAACCCCGTATCGTGATCAGTACCGATATCGGAGGCACCGACCCTGACGACAACCAGTCGATGGCCCATTTTCTGATGTACAGCAACCTGTTTGAAACCGAAGGCTTGATTTCCTCCCCTTCCTATGGTAGTGGCAACAAGGAAGAGATTTTACGCATGATTGATTTGTATGAGCAGGACCTGCCCAAGCTGAAACAGCACGCCAAGGGCTTTCCGACACCTGCGTCACTACGTGCCATCACCAAACAGGGTAGGAAAGGGGCTGCCCCGTACTCCGGTTATCAAACACCCACCGAGGGCTCCGAATGGATCATCCGGTGCGCCCGGAAAAAGAGCGACCAGCCACTGTGGGTGCTGGTCTGGGAAACACTGGTTTACCGATAAAAGCGATATAGACCTGTTTGAGAAAAACCTTCACGGCTTCAAAACCGTTTCCAGATGGCGCGTTGATGCCATGACCGATTGGGGTTTACGCTGGTCGTGGTTGAAAGACTAAAAACAACAAACATGAAAAACAACCTCCTTCTTTGCTTACTAGCCTGGCTCGGTGTGAGCCTCAGTGTACAAGCCGCCGATCTGTCCTCGTTGAATTGGGGCCAGGTCTGTTCTGGATCAATGGGGGCCGCTTGGTATGGCTCAGCTGAGTCTCAGGCCCTAGCCGACATCGTACTGAGTGTGCAGAAAACCAACGGTGGCTGGATGAAAAACGACCAGCTGCACCAACTGTCGGCCTCCGCATTGGCTACGCTGCAAGCCGATCGAGGCGGGCGTTCCTGCCTAGACAATTCAGCCACCACCATGGAGATGCGTTTTCTGGCCAAAGTCTACCAGGGTTGTAAAGTCGAGAAGTACCGCACGGCTTTTGGCAAGGGCCTGGAACTGATCTTTACCGCCGAGAAGGCCAATGGTGGCTGGTCTCAATACTGGCCCCTGTCCGGCAATGGTAGTTACCACGACTACATCACGTTCAACGACAACCTGATGACCAACGTCATGAAGCTGCTGCGCGACATTCAGAGCAATACCGGCGATTTCAAGGACATCGTAGATGGGGCGACCCGCGAACAGTGTCAGACCTCGTTCGACAAAGGCCTGGAGGTGATACTGAAGTGTCAGGTTGACGACAACGGGACCAAGTCAGCCT
>JAAYBL010000023.1 GCA_012718945.1 Bacteroidales bacterium | reverse complement strand
CTTTATGTCATCGCCAGCCTCGCTTGCTGTTTGTTGGCAGTCTGGCTGGGCGACAACGTCGGGCGTCACCTGTAATTAGACGAGGTGACGGATGAGTTCGTCCCGTTCACCGTATAGCAAATCAATCACGGGAATTTCAATCATCGTATAGGCTCCGGGCTGCTGTCTCATGGTAGCCCTGGCTACGCAGACCAATACTTGAGCTGTCAGTGCAGGGTTGTTGATGGTCATGTCGAACGCCAACAATTGGTTGTGGGTTTTGCCGGAAACACCTTTACGAACCAGATGGACACCGTGCCCCATGTCGATCAAAGCATTGACATCGTCGACTTGTTTGATGTGGGTTTCATCATTAGCGAAGTAAGCATCGGCTTTGATGGAGGCGGCTACCTGATCGAAATCAGCGCCCTTTTCCAATTCCACATACACCATGCGGCGGTGAACACCGGTACCCAAGGGAATGGTCATGGACAAGGCGGCTTTCACACCGGGTTTTGACTTGACGCAAACAGTATGTCCCATACTCATGCCAGGGCCGAAGTTGGTGTAGGTGATGCCTTTGGGAACAATGGCTTCCATCAGCGCCCTGACAACAGAATCACTGCCAGGATCCCATCCTGAAGAGATAATGGAAACGGCCTTATTGGCTTTGGCGACGGCATCAAGGCTCGCCCTGAGGTCAACGATGCCGGTATGAATATCAAAACTGTCTACCGTATTAATACCCAGGGCCAATATATCCTTGGCGTAGGCTTCAACACTGCGGGTGGGGGTACAGAGGATGGCCACCTGAACATCGGACAATTGACGGATATCGGTAACTACAGGTATGTGAGTCAATTCCAGCGGTTTGTCTTCAGTAACCGTGCGACGTACCACACCGGCGACTTCAAAATCAGGAGCGGCTTGTAAGGCTTCCAGGACAAACTGGCCAATATTGCCATAACCAACGATGGCGGCACGTATTTTCTTCATCAATTTGCGTTTTAGGATTTTTTCAGATGGCAAAATTACAAAAAGACAGAAATACCAGCAAATAAATTTGCAATATTCCACGAAATCATGGTTGATTCGGTCATTTTATTGTTCTAAGCGAACTTTCACTTAATTTAGACCCAATTAGGTCAGGAAAAGCACGTGCGACACGATACGTCTAGCGTCAGATAGTGTGGGTATCCTTGGGCAGTGTTCGCCGCCAATCGTTGATAGAACAGCCGGTTTTTGCTTTGACAGCCCGCTTCATGGAATCGATGGATCCGAAACCACATTGTTCAGCCAGGGCTTGGTACGTCATATCTACATCGTCCAACAACAACTTTTCCAGCACCTTCAATCGGTATTCATTGACAAAACGACAGAAATTCATGTTGTACGATTGATTGATGATGGACGACACATAGGTTCGGTTGGTACCCACCGCCAGGGAGACATCTTGAATGGTCAAATGAGTGTTTTGATAGACCTTATCGGTTTCAAAGAGTGTTTTAATACGGTTGAGGATAAGCTGTTGCTTGAGTGGGGGTAATTCGTCAACGGGCAACATGACATTCGTCGGCATTTCATACGACGGATTGATCGATTTTTGCCGATATCCCAACCAACCAATCAAGAAGAGAGTACTGGAAAAAATCACGGATGGAAAGGCCAATGCTAGTTCATTCTGTTTGAAAAAATCCTTGCCCAAGGCGCTGAGAATGATGGAGGAAATACTAGTCACCACCAACGTCGTGTTGAGCACCATCACACTTTTGGTACGGCTATCCTGCATGTCGGAATAGTATTGCTCAGCCTTGTCTCTGTACTTATTGATATAGATAAAACTGGTTATCATGACATACAAGGCTTGTACAATGAATACAATGGGAATGAGGGGCCTGATCAGGTTCATATATTGAATGCCTGAATTGTCGGGGTAAACCGACCTATCCTCGAGCCATGCCTTGAAGATGTATTCGGGCGTCATAATGTACCCGGTCAGGTACAACAAAAAAACCAGGGTGGGAGCAATCAGAAAAACGCCACTGGTACGTAGCGAGAAATTGGCATCCACCATGAGCTGGCGAATGTAGATAAAGTACAGCGGATAAACCAGGAGTGACGCATACTGATAATAGGGGTCGATCCAGTAGTACGCATCAGGCAGGGATGAAAAAAACAAAAAGTGAGAGACATACACCACGAAGGATGCTCCCATGAAAAGGCTGAGAAAACGTTTGGGCTTTTGACCGAGGGGCCGGTTGATGAGCAACAGCAAAAACCAAAAAAACGTTACATAAACGGGGGTCAGTAAAAAAATGGTTTTTATCATGGTGGATTTCTACCGATTCAGTGGTCAAATGTACTAAAAAATTCATTTTAACAAAAATATACACTTTGCCTGATGCATTTTTACCTATTGCACAGTCATTCGCAAAGGGGTCACTTATTTTTGCCTTAACAAATTTTACCCACCACCACAATGAATCATGTTAGACCTGTTTTAAAATTATTACACAGATCCACACTTGTCGCCTGCTGTTTGCTGTTCGCGCAGGCTACGCAGGCCCAAACATTCGAACCGAGCGAACAATTGGATGACAGCCTGGTCGTTTTCGTCAAAAAATGCACCTTCTCACATGCTGGAGAAAAAATCTTGACCGTCTCCGCCCTGGAAGACACAACGGCCAAGTCACAAACGCTGACAGTCCGACTGTACAACAACGACCTTACCCATTACCGTACATTTGGCACCACACGCCCATTGACCGATTGGATCATGTACATGCACAATGGCATCAATGTTGTTGAACACATAGAACAAGGTTTGCCGGTTTATTACTGGATGTTGACCAGCGTTTCCAATCTCGACACCACCTACACCAATTACACAACGGTGTTGGATGAATCAAACAGTCCTTTGTTGACTTTTCCCGTCTCTTTTCACGGTCATCAAACATTTGAGATTGATGGCAAGTTGAAAGTGGCCGGCGATTCGGTCACCTGGGATACTGTCCATTACACCAACGACATGGGGTCAGGTTGGTACACCATGCAAGTATTGACCACCAGTATCTATGATGTGGCCACCAGGACCAAAGATGCGACCTTCCCAAAAGGGACCTACCTGCATCGCGTACTGGCGGTCAACGACACTCTGATGATGTTGACCCGGAATCTCAACATGGAACTCTACCAGGATGGACACCCGCTTGGTTCGAAGGCTACCTGCATGAATATGACCATTTATGGTGCAGACTACCAACCCATCAAAACCCTTGGTTTCGACATTGACCTGTTTGGAGCACCTGATAAGGACGCCATCAATTACGTTACAGCCTGGGAACCCTTATTTGATGGCAAGCGGCTATTCTTCAACCATCAGATGAATTACTACATCAAGGACGATCAGAACATGATTCTGGAAAGCCGTGATCGCACTATTCTGACCGATGCCAATGGTCAGTCCCTGGCAAACTCAGATAAGGCGGATTATAGCCCATCCGAGGCGCTTTGGCTTCCCAATCAAAAACAAACCGTTTTCCTTTCCTACAATGGTTTGGTGATGAACACGGCATTGGATTCCCTGTTTATGTGTAGTGAAGCCATGTTGAGCGACAGAGACAGCGTCTATTTTTTCTTACAGAACGAAACGGGGGTCCATGTGTACGATGAAACCTTCACCCGTATTAAGACACTTGACATTCCTCAAGGCGACTGGTCGTTGAATTCGGCCACACAGTATATGGTTAACAGCGACAGCCTAATTGAATTGGTTTTATACAATTGGGAAAAAGGAGTGTACATCATCAACGAAAAGGGCCACGTGCTGGCTAACACCTCTGATTTGCAAGTTCTTTGGGATCAAATTGAAAATATGCCCTTGATGATCAGAGGTGAGGACCGTCGTTATGCCAACTTGCTGGACGAGTCATATACACTTTGGCAACACACCGCCCCCTTAACCGTCAAGGTTGTCAACGGGGAAACAACGTTGCCATTGGCTGTACAACTATTTGAGGTCATAAATGGGGAACCGGTATTGGTTGATGCCTCAGAAGAAACCGGCCTCTTTGAGAAAAACCTGCCTGAAGGCACG
>JAAYBL010000161.1 GCA_012718945.1 Bacteroidales bacterium | reverse complement strand
GTTGACATTTACATTGATAACACTCATAAACCCCTGCCGTTTTACCAACAAACGGTTGCTCTTGGAAATGACTCCTAGCCTCGTACTAGGTTTGATATCCTACAGCTTTCTGTTTGGAGAGCACTCCGTTGCGCTGAGCATAACCATGAGCCTTTTTTTTGGTTATTATTTAGTTCAGTACATAAGATACGCCCTGTTGTTCTG
The DNA here is from genome assembly GCA_012718945.1 of Bacteroidales bacterium. Classification (GTDB taxonomy): domain Bacteria; phylum Bacteroidota; class Bacteroidia; order Bacteroidales; family UBA1402; genus UBA8389. Next base: position 4,345 of record JAAYBL010000161.1, on the reverse strand, counting down.
GCGTCAGCGTGAGAAAACCATCAAAGTATTGGATAATTATTATGCGACCTCGCTCTCCGAGAAACGAATCAATTGGATCACCGTCATGTTTTGCTGGATCATGATTACAGGTCTTATGGTTTTCTTCTCTTACCTGTTGCCCACTGTCTTTATGATACCGTTCAGCATCCTCTATGGTTTGTTCTACCTGGGTTTCGGCATTTACCACCTCAACTACATGTTTTTGTTACCTGAATACGAATCACTCATCACACCCAATGGCGCGCCTGTCGCACCTGCGAGGAATCATCACCAGTCGGCATTGACCTGGGAGCAATTGGATAAAGCCGTGACGGGATGGGAAACGGGTAATGGTTATTTAGTTCCCGGACTGACAATTGAAGATGTAGCAGTAGACTTAAAAACAAACCGGACCTACTTGTCAAATTATTTGAATCAAACAAAGGGTGTAACTTTCAATGAATGGATTACCCGTTTGCGCATCGAATCGGCCAAACAATACTTGATTAAAGAAGCATCACTCCCCGTTAGTCAGATTGGCATGATTGTCGGATTCCCTGATAAAAGCAATTTTGGCCGCCAATTTTCCAAAGTGACCGGATCAAGCCCACAAAACTGGCGAAAGCAGCAAACACAGTAAGAGAGGCCTCAAATGATGGTTTTGTCAATTTTTCGCCATTATTTTTGTGATTTTGCCATCTTTTGTGGTCTTTACGTACACACATTTTGTTGAATTGACCACTAAACATCATTCGCATCAACTACATTTGTGACGTGATTTGTGCGAAACAGGATCACTCCTGTTTCAGAGAAGTGTGAGAAACATAAATCATTTGGAGTGGATAACCCGGACCCGTAGCCTGTCATCACAGGATGGGTTCGGGTTTTTCTGTATTACATATTTATACTAACGCGCTTTTTTTGTATGTTTGTGCGTCAAATAAAAAAAATCAATCACAATCAATATGTTCAAAGGTCAACCGAAAGGTTTATTCATCACCGCGCTGGCCAATTTGGGAGAGCGCTTCGGCTACTATACCATGATTGCCATTTTTGTCTTGTTCCTTCAAGCGAAATATGGCTATTCGGAAGCTGACGCCGGTCAAATCTACGCCAACTTTCTCCTGTTCGTATACTTTCTCCCCCTTTTCGGTGGTATCATCGCCGACAAGTGGATGGGTTACCGAAAAACAGTGACCCTGGGTATCATCATCATGTTTGTGGGGTACTTGTTGCTGGCTTTCCCATCCATCATGGGTGGCAAGGAAATCATCGCCATTTACACGGCACTGGGTGTGATAGCCCTGGGTACCGGGTTGTTCAAGGGTAACCTTCAGGCGTTGGTAGGCCGTATGTACGACAACCCTATTTACGAAAAGAAACGTGACAGTGGTTTCAGCGTCTTCTACATGTTCATCAACGTGGGTGCCATGTTCGCCCCTACGGCTGCCGAGGCTGTGGTCAACTTTGTCATGAAACGTCAACAGCTCTTTTATGACTCTCGTATACCTGAACTCTTCCATAAACTGAACGGCGGTAACCTTAGCGCTTCAGCCCAACAGGATTTTCTGACCATTGCTCAGCAACAGGATGCCACAGTGACACTCGATGGCCTTCAACAGTTTGGTCAACAATATGTTGATGCTCTTGGTGGTGCCTATCAACTGGGCTTCGGAGTTGCTTGTATTAGTCTTATCATATCCTTCATAATCTTCTTCCTTGGTCGTAAGACATACGAGACTGCCAAGACAGCCAAGGAGGCCGAAAAACAAGCGGCCAGTGAAGAAGTAGTCATGTCGCCAAAAGAAACCAAAGAACGTATCTTCGCCCTCCTGCTTGTCTTTATAGCCGTCATTTTCTTCTGGATGGCTTTCCACCAAAATGGTCTGACACTCACCTACTTCGCCAGGGATTACACGGCCACATCCGTGGATAAGTATTCGTACATCTGGTTTGACTTATTTGCTTTGATTCCGTTGGCCATCAGCTTGGTTTGCTTCTACTTCACAGTGAAAAAGTACCCTGCATCCAGCCATAACGTAAGCCGCAAACGCCTCATATACGGCCTCGGCGCACTCGTTGCCGGCGTATTCACCTACATAAGAATCAGTGGCTTTGAAGCGTCCAATCCTTTTACGCCTCAACTATTCCAGCACTTCAACCCCTTCTTTATTGTCTTGCTGACGCCCCTGGCAGTCACGTTCTTCAATAAATTGGCATCCAGAGGCAAGGAACCTACCGCTCCCCGCAAGATTGCGTACGGTATGCTCATTGCCGGTTTCGCCTACTTACTCATGACGTGGGGATCCGTTGGTTTGCTAAGTCCTATGGACAGAGGCGATGTGGTTGACTACACCAGGGTGACACCTTACTGGCTGATATCTACCTACTTTGTATTGACCATTGCTGAGTTGTTCATCAGCCCCATGGGAATATCCTTCGTATCCAAGGTAGCACCGCCTAAACTCAAAGGGTTGATGCAGGGTGGTTGGTTTGCCGCCACAGCCATTGGAAACTTCCTGATCCAGGTGGGATCCCATTTCTGGAGCAGGGTACCCCTGTGGTCCTTGTGGTTGATTTTCGTGGTTTGCTGCCTCCTATCGGCCCTGTTTATCTCATCCATCATGAAGCGACTGGAAAAGGTTGCCAGATAAACCCATTATGACAGACAACAAAACTGCCTCCATATTGTTGCTCTGCACCGGGGGGACCATCTCCATGTCGGTCGATCCCGGCACGGGGGCGCTTACCCCTTTTCGTTTCGATCAACTTCAAGTCCAACTGCCCGAACTCAAGAAATTCAATTTCAGCATTGATTTCGTACAGTTTGATCCCTTGCTCGATTCATCCGAGGTAGGACCAGCCGAATGGGTACGCATGGCTGAGATCATCGACGAGGCCTACGATCGATACGACGGCTTCGTCGTGCTACATGGTACGGATACCATGGCATACTCAGCCTCTGCGCTTAGTTTTCTGCTGCAGAATTTAAACAAGCCTGTCGTATTGACCGGCTCACAGCTACCCATTGGCATGGTGAGGACAGACGGTAAGGAAAACCTGATTACTGCCATAGAGATAGCCGCCAGCAAGGACCACGGCTTACCCATTGTACCCGAGGTCTGTATCTTTTTTGAAAGTACCCTTTGGAGGGGTAATCGAACCACCAAGAAAAATGCCGAGTTATTCAACGCGTTTGGTTCATACAACTACCCACCTTTGGCAACGGCAGGGGTACACATCCGGTACAACCGGACTGTCATCCATACGGCCAGCAACGAGAGGGAGCTTATCCTGCACAGGCTGCTGGACGCCAACATTGCCATTCTGAAGTTGTTCCCAGGCATTTCACACGGGTATGTCAAAGCCGTTTTCGACACCCCCGGTTTAAGGGCGGTGGTACTGGAGAGCTTCGGTGCTGGCAACGCCCCCTCGGTGGATTGGTTGATTAAGGAATTGGAACAGGCCGCCGCCAAGGGTATCGTGGTGGTAAACATCACCCAATGCAACACTGGCAGTGTGGAAATGGGCCGTTACAAAACCAGCGTTCACTTAATGGATGCGGGTGTGATCAGTGGCTACGACATCACGACCGAATCGGCTGTCACCAAGTTGATGTTTTTATTGGGGCATTACCAGGATGTGGCCATTGTACGCAGTGAGTTCAGCCGCTCGTACTGTGGAGAAATGACAGTGGAATAATTAAGCCTCGATGTAGGATTCCAACAACAGACAACGGCTCTTTGTTCCCACTTGCACACGGCCTATGGCTGCGGGCACCAATAGGGTTTGTCCTTGGTGGATGAAAATGGGATCGTGGCCTTTAGCACGCAGCCAGCCCTCTCCTTCCATACAAAGCATCACAACGAAACTGCCAAGTTGTTCATAGGAACGATCCATCAATAGGGTGTTGTCTATCCACTGTATCGTTTTATCCTGCTCGTTCTGATTGTCTTTGTCGTTCATGTCGAGGCAGATACGATTGGTCGTGAAATAGGACGATTTGACCAGCGGAACCACCTGATTTGACACATTAGGGTAGTCTGTTCGCCAGGAGGGGTACAGTGTATAGTCAATGGCTTCTTTAGCCCATGCTGTATGTAGTTCCCTGCTTTTACCTTGAGCGTCCTTGCGGTTATAGTCGTAGAGTCGATAGGTAATGTCGGATGATTGCTGAATTTCGGCCAATAAAATACCGGCACCAATGGCATGCACCCGTCCGGCCGGCAGGTAAAACACATCCCCGGGTTGAACGTCATGGTAACACAGCACCTCCTCGATGCTGTTGTCGGCGATACGTTGTTCATACTCCTCGGGAGTAATGCGTGTAGAAAACCCGGAGACC
>JAAYBL010000001.1 GCA_012718945.1 Bacteroidales bacterium | reverse complement strand
GGCCTACGCTCCAGTGGATTATTACGCCGACATCATCCAAATCAACTCCAAATCCGGACTTCGCGGCAGCAAGGCCAACTTTGCCTATGCCGGTGGTAAATTCGGTGGGGTAGGGCTGACCCAATCGTTCGCCCTCGAATTGGCTCCTTTCCGCATCAAGGTCAATTCCATTTGCCCGGGGAATTTCTACGAAGGTCCGCTCTGGAGCAATCCGGAGAACGGTTTGTTCGTACAATACCTCAATGCTGGCAAGGTGCCAGGTGCCAGGACCATTCAGGATGTCAAGGATTTCTACCTGTCCCAGGTGCCCATGCGCAAGGGCTGTTCCCCCGAAGATGTCACCAAGGGTGCACTCTACCTGATGGAACAGACGGGTGAAACAGGGCAGGCTTTGCCCATCACGGGTGGACAAGTCATGTTGGCCTGATAGTGTTAATATAAACGAATAACAATCAATACGATGAAAACAAAAGCCGTTCGCCTGTACGGAAAGAAGGATCTCCGCCTGGAAACCTTCGAACTGCCTTCCATCAAGGAGGATGAAATCCTGGCAAAAGTGGTGACCGACAGTCTGTGTATGTCATCCTACAAGGCCGCCTCACAAGGCACCGACCACAAACGTGTTCCCGACGATGTTGCCGAAAACCCCGTCATTATCGGCCATGAATTTGCCGGTGTCCTGGTTGAAGTGGGCGCCAAGTGGGCTCAACGCTTCAAAGCCGGTGACAAGTTTTCCATCCAGCCGGCCATCAACTACCCCGACGGCCCGGTGGGTATCCTCAGCGCTCCCGGCTACAGCTATCGCTACATCGGTGGTGATGCTACCTACGTCATCATTCCTAACGAAGTGATGGCCCAGGATTGCCTGTTGCCCTACAAGGGAGAAGGTTTCTACCCGGCTTCCCTGGCTGAACCGCTGTCTTGTGTCATCGGTGCCATGCACGCCAATTACCACTTGACACCGGGCAGCTATGTCCATAAAATGGAAATCGTTGACGGTGGCAATATGGCCATTCTGGCTGGTGTAGGCCCCATGGGTTTGGCAGCTATCAACTATGTCCTTCACCGCGAAGACCGTAAACCCGGTCTCTGCGTGGTCACCGATGTTGACCAGGCTCGCCTGGACAGGGCTGCCAGTTTGTACACGGTCGAATTCGCCAAGAGCCGTGGCATTGACCTGCGTTACATCAACACCAGGGAACTGCCCGATCCTGTGGCCGCTTTACGTGCCCTGACCAACGGCGATGGCTTCAACGACGTATTCGTCTTCGCTCCGGTGAAACCGGTTGTGGAACAAGCCGATGCCTTGCTAGGTTTCGACGGTTGCCTCAACTTCTTCGCCGGTCCCAGCGACCCAACGTTCAGTGCTCAATTCAACTTCTACAACGTCCATTACGCCTATACCCACGTGGTGGGTACCAGTGGTGGCAACAACGACGATATGGTGGAGGCCCTCGACATGATGTCCAAAGGCCTGGATCCTGCCGGCCTGGTCACCCACATCGGTGGCTTGAACGCTGTCATCGACGCCACCTGCCACCTGCCGGAAATCCCCGGTGGCAAGAAGTTGATCTACACCCACATCGACATGCCTCTCACAGCTATTGCCGATTTTGCCGCCCTTGGCAAGGAAAAACCGTTGTTCAAGGTGTTGGCAGAAATCTGCGACAGACACCAGGGCTTGTGGTCTGTGGAAGCTGAAGACTACTTGCTAAAAAACGCCTAAGTTAGTGGATGGCAATCCACCAGGGTTGCCATCCCTTCAATAGGTTTTTTTGGATGTCTTCTCCCTTGATTTTGAACCTCAAAAAAGATCATCCGTATGAAAGTCGCCGTATTCAGCACCAAAGCCTACGACAGGGAGTTCCTGGACGTAGCCAATGCCGCAGGGCATCATCAGTTGTTCTATTTCGAGGGATCCCTCAGAG
>JAAYBL010000160.1 GCA_012718945.1 Bacteroidales bacterium | reverse complement strand
TTGCAGGCATCCCAGGTGGGGTAAACACCGGGTCGACGACCCGACCACACGACATAGTATTTCCTGGTCTGAGCCATGGGTTACTCGGATCGTTTGCGGTTGGCCACGTAGTCGTTGCGTCGGCCGGCAAAGATGTCAAACCGACGGAATTCACATTCAAGGGAGCCGTTCAGCATAGGTATCCTGGCTGAGGGCCTGAGGGCTATCTGGTCGAAACAATCTTCTCTATAGCTCAATATCCAGGCAGCGTAGCCAGGAAAGCCGTGTTTGAGCCGTTCGCCCAATTGACTGTACAGGCCGAGCAGGTCGTTGGGTTTGATGCGCTCTCCGTAGGGTGGGTTGGTGACCAACAATCCTGGCAGGGGAGCTTCCGTGATCTTTTGAAAGGCCTGGGTCTTGAGGGTAATGTATTTTGAAAGGCTGGCTCCCTTGACATTTTTTTCAGCCGTGGCAATGGCCAGGGGAGAAATGTCAGAGCCGGTGATGGTGAAATCGAAGGGCTGTTGGCCGGTATCGTCTGTCATCAGTGCCTCCAGGAGGTCTGGATCGAAGTCGGGCCAGTTTTCGAAGGCGAAGCGCTGGCGGTAGATGCCTGGCGGAATGTTGAGGGCAATGAGAGCGGCTTCAATCAGCAGGGTGCCTGAACCACACATGGGGTCGATGAAGTGCGATTGTCCTTTCCAGCCTGCCAGCAGGAGCATTCCCGCTGCCAATACTTCATTGAGGGGCGCTTCGGTCTGTGCTACACGGTAGCCTCTTTTATGCAAGGATTCGCCTGAACTGTCGAGGGCCAGGGTGCATTGGTCGTGTGAGACGTGAATGTGTAAGGGGATTTCAGGATTGGTAATCCGCACTGATGGTCGTTGGCCCGTTTTGTCCCTGAAATAGTCGACAACGGCGTCTTTGGCCTTGTAGGCCAGAAATCGGGCGTGTTTGAAATGTTCCGAATAGACCACCGTGTCGATGGCAAAGGTTTGTTTGCCGGATAAAACGGTTTCCCACTGAAAATGCTTCAGGGTTTCGTACACTTCGTCGGCATCGGTGGCTCTGAAGGTCAACAGTGGCTTGAGGATACGAACGGCTGTACGAAGGTGGATGTTCGCCTTATACATCAGGGTTTTATCCCCTTCGAAGGAGACCATGCGGCGACCGATTTGGATGTTGTTACCACCCAATTGTCTGATCTCTTCAGCCAATACGTCTTCCAAGCCCATCAGGGTCTTGGCGATATAGGTTTCTTGTTTCATTTTCTAGCTTTGGATTGGAGAATGCGCGATTCAGGAGCCACATCTTCCGTGACCCAGATGTTGCCCCCGATGGTGGCACCCTTGCCAATGGTGATGCGCCCGAGTATGGTCGCGTTGGAATAAATAATGACGTTGTCTTCAAGGATGGGATGCCTGGGGATGCCTTTGATGGGATGTCCGGTCTCATCCAGGGGAAAACTGCGGGCACCCAGGGTAACGCCTTGATATAGTTTTACATGTTTGCCAATGACGGCTGTGGCTCCGATAACAACGCCGGTGCCGTGGTCGATGGCGAAATAGTCCCCTATGGTGGCGCCTGGATGGATGTCGATGCCGGTCTCCGAATGAGCCATCTCGGTAATCATGCGGGGAATCATGGGGACACCCAGTTCCAGCAAGCGGTGGGCAATGCGGTAGTTGCTGATGGCCCTGAGGCCTGGGTAGCAATAAATCACTTCTTCAAAGCTGCAGGCGGCAGGATCTCCGAGGAAGGTGGCTTCCACGTCGGTGGCCAGCTGTTCCCGGATAGCTGGTAGGGAGGCGATAAAATCGGCTGACAAGGCCTGTCCCTTTTCCTTGATTTCGGCTACCTTTTGCGAGGTCAATGGCTCAGGATTGATACAGGGGGCAGGGGCATATCCTTGCTGCCTGGAAAAATACAGGCCAGCCTGGATTTGCGCACTCAATAGGTGATGGAGGCGCTCCACGTTTACACCGATGTGATAGGACAGGTTATGCTTGGTAATGCTGGCGTTCCCGAAGTAGCCCGGAAAGATGACAGCACGGCAGAGGGTGATGATTTCCTCCAGGGCCACGCTCGATGGCATGGGCAGGGATTCTTGCTGTTCATGGCAGAGGCCCTTCAACAAGTCATACTGGGACAGCTCCTTGATTGCGTTAATGATTTTGTCGGAATGAATCAGGTTCATGCTAAACGTGTTAAAGGACAGGATGTTGAACAATTAGTCGAAAAAGGTGTTATCTTCGTTGTCATCCAACGCGCAAAAATAACCTTTTTTTCCGAGACCCTATTAAAGAAATCTTTCTGTAATCGTTTGCGACTCTTGGTGATTTGGATTACTTTTGCGCACTCTTACGCATGCAACCCTATATTCCATAACACTAATAATTCAAGGTATGAGTTTATTTATTGTCAATTCATCCATTGGAAGGAAACTGATCATGAGCATTACCGGCCTCGCGTTGGTGCTGTTTTTGACGTTCCATGCCATCATGAATCTGTTTGTCATCATTTCTCCTGAAGTGTATGATCAGATTTGTCATTTCCTGGGCGCCAACTGGTACGCCATCGTGGGAACGATAGGCCTTGCTGTTCTTTTTGTGGTGCACATCCTCTACGCTTTCTGGCTGTCGTTGCAGAACTACCTGGCCAGGGGTAAGGATCGTTACGCCGTAACCAAAAAAGCACCTGGTGTGGACTGGGCCTCTCAGAACATGCTGGTTTTGGGCATCATCGTTGTCGGCTTCCTGGCCTTGCACTTGTTCAATTTCTGGTACAAGATGCAGTTGCAGGAATTGATCGCCAAGGTAGGTGGTGAAGAACTACATGTGGCCGGTGCCGTCCTGGTACAAGGCTTGTTTTCCAGTCCTATCTATTGCATCATTTACATGATCTGGTTGGGAGCCCTCTGGTTTCACCTGACACACGGTTTCTGGAGCGCTATCCAAACCATGGGTGGAAGCAACCACATCTGGCTGCCCCGTATCAAGATGATCTCCAACATTGTATCGACCATCGTTGTGCTGATGTTCATGTCGATTCCTGTTTACTTTTTGATTACCAATTTTCTGGCATAAATAACACACGACTATGGCAACAAAAACAACCTCTAAGATAGACGCCAGAATTCCCGAAGGACCTTTGGCGGAAAAGTGGTCGCATTTTAAAGCGCATCAGAAACTGGTCAATCCGGCCAACAAACGCCGTCTTGACATCATTGTGGTCGGCACAGGGCTGGCCGGCGCCTCAGCCGCCGCTTCGCTGGGCGAACTTGGTTTCAATGTTTTGAACTTCTGCATCCAGGACTCACCTCGCAGGGCTCACTCCATTGCTGCACAAGGCGGTATCAATGCTGCAAAAAACTACCAGAACGACGGTGACTCTGTTTACCGCTTGTTTTACGATACCATCAAGGGTGGTGACTACAGAGCCAGAGAGGCTAACGTCTACCGCCTGGCTGAAGTCTCCAACAGTATCATCGACCAGTGCGTCGCTCAGGGTGTACCTTTCGCCCGTGAATACGGCGGCTTGCTGGACAACCGCTCCTTTGGTGGCGCTCAGGTTTCCCGTACGTTCTACGCCAAGGGTCAGACAGGCCAACAGTTACTTCTGGGTGCCTACTCAGCCTTGAGCCGTCAAGTGAACAAAGGGTCTGTAAAACTGTACACCCGCTATGAAATGCTCGACCTGGTCATCATCGATGGCAAGGCACGCGGTATCATCGCCCGTAACCTGGTTACCGGTAAAATTGAACGCTTCGCCGCTCATGCCGTTGTTATCGGCACCGGAGGCTATGGCAACACCTTCTTCTTGTCTACTAACGCCATGGGTTCCAACGGATCCGCAGCCATCCAGGTTTACAAGAAAGGCGCCTACTTCGCCAACCCGGCTTATGCTCAGATTCACCCCACCTGTATCCCTGTACACGGCGAAAACCAGTCGAAACTGACACTGATGTCGGAATCTCTGCGTAACGACGGTCGTATCTGGGTACCCAAGAAAAAAGAAGACGCTGAAGCCATTAGAGCTGGCAAGCTCAAACCGACTCAGCTTTCTGAGGACGACAGGGACTACTACCTGGAACGTCGTTACCCTGCTTTTGGTAATCTGGTGCCCAGGGATGTGGCCTCCAGAGCTGCCAAGGAACGTTGCGATGCCGGTTTTGGCGTTGGTGCAACGGGACTGGCCGTCTACCTGGATTTCTCCGATGCCATCAACCGTTTGGGACGCAACGTAGTGGAAGCCCGCTATGGTAACCTCTTTCAGATGTACGAAAAGATTGTTGATGACAATCCATACGAAACGCCTATGATGATTTACCCTGCTATCCACTACACCATGGGTGGTATTTGGGTAGACTATGAACTCCAAACCTCCATCCCCGGTCTCTTCTGCATCGGTGAAGCCAACTTCTCCGATCACGGAGCCAACCGTTTGGGCGCTTCTGCCCTTATGCAGGGTTTGGCCGATGGTTACTTTGTGTTGCCTTATACCATTCAGAATTACCTGGCTGATGAGATCCGCACCCCGCGCTTCTCAACCGACAGGCCTGAATTCCTCGAAGCTGAAAAGGCCGTTAAAGACCGCATCAGCAAATTGATGAGCATTCAAGGAAAACGCTCCGTTGATTCCCTGCACAAGGCTCTTGGCCATATCATGTGGGATTTCGTGGGCATGGGTCGCAACAAGGCCGGCTTGGAAAAAGCGCTGACCAGCATCAAAGAACTCAAGAAAGAATTCTGGTCTAACGTATTCATTCCTGGTGCCGGTGATGACTTGAACACAGAGCTTGAAAAGGCACTCAGGGTGGCTGACTTCCTTGAAATCGGTGAACTGATGGCCAGGGACGCCCTGCTCCGCGAAGAATCCTGCGGTGGTCACTTCCGTGAAGAACATCAGACTGAAGAAGGCGAAGCCTTGCGTCACGATGATCAATTCTCCTATGTCTCCTGCTGGAAATTCAAGGGTGAAGACCAAGAGCCTGAACTGCTCAAGGAAGACTTGAACTACGAATTCATCAAGGTTCAACAACGCAACT
>JAAYBL010000159.1 GCA_012718945.1 Bacteroidales bacterium | reverse complement strand
TCATCAATTGCACGGCTATGGATACGACCTGGGCGTAGCTGTCGATGTGCCCACCATGCTGGCCTTGCCGGGCTTGACCGACCCTGTGCCTGGTATTGTGCGCAAACGTCTCGACCGTGTGGATGACATCGGTACCGCCGTGGTTTCCACCGTCAGTGTGCCTGATACGGCGTATATCAAATCCATCTTGTCTCACTCAAAGATACTTAACGAACAAACGGCTCCCTTGCTGTCTACAAAAATGTCGGGAGCAACCGTTTTTGATTTGAAAACCGGCTGGGTTTTCTTTACTTTTGAGGCGCTGGAACAGGCTACTGATCGTTTTCAGACAGGCCAACTCCTGGAATTGACACATTCATCAACCTATAATTCTTATTAAGTATGAGTACGACCATTGAAAAACGCCCTTTTGGCACCCTTCCCGACGGACGACCCGTCTTCTTGTTCCGTTTTACCAATGAAAGTGGCGCCATTGCCGACGTTACCAATTACGGAGGCCGCCTGGTTCGCATCCTGGTGCCCGATAAAAACGGCAAACTCACCTCTGTCATCAAAGGCTACGAGACCCTCGAAGGCTTTCTGAAGGACGGTGGCAACTACCTGGGCGCTATGTGCGGCCGTTACGCCAACCGCATTGCCAAAGCAACCTTCGTTGCCGATGGCCAAACCTACACACTGGCCGCCAACAATGGTGACAACAGCTTGCACGGTGGTATCGAAGGATTCCACATCCAATGCTGGGACTACGCCATTGAAGACGATGCTCTAGTACTGAAGTATTTTTCCAAGGACATGGAAGAAGGCTTCCCCGGTGCCATGAACGTTGAAATCAGGTATACCTGGTCGGAAACCTGTGAACTCAGCATGCAGATCACTGCAGGTACCGACAAATTGACCCCGATCAACATCACCAATCATGCTTACTTCAACCTGAGCGGTGAGGGCGATATTCTGGATCACACCTTGCGCATCAATGCCACGCGTTACGTTCCCATCTTTGAGGATGCCATTCCTACCGGCGAAATCCTGTTGGTGAAAGACACCCCCTTCGATTTTATCAATGCCAAACCCATAGGCCGCGATATTGATCAAGACGATTTGCAGATCAAAAACGGTGTCGGTTACGACCATTGCTATGTTGTTGAAAAGGAAGCCTATGGCGACCTGGCACTGGCCGCTGAAGCCACATCGCCAGCCACCGGTATCACCTTGAAGGTGTTCACCACCATGCCCGGCGTTCAGCTCTATTCTGGCAACTTTCTGACCAGCGAATACCCGGGTCTTGAAGGTAAGCCCTACAGCGCTCGCCAGGCCTTCTGTCTGGAACCCGAATACTTCCCCGATAGCCCCAACCAGAGTGGTTTCCCCAACTGCATGGTTAAAGCTGGTGAAGCCTTTGAAGAAACCATCATTTTCCAATTCTCCTGATTGGGACTAACTGATTGCCCGATGAAACCCATTGTTGTTGATTTTACCCTGAAAAGTGGCGAAGACTTTATCCCCTTGATTCAATTACTCAAGGTGGCCAATGTCGTGGGTTCTGGCGGAGAAGCCCAGGGACTTGTCATGCAAGGACTGGTTCAACTCAACGCGCAGCCTGAAAGCCGCAAGCGGGCAAAAATCAGATCGGGCGATGTCGTGACGACGGGGCCCTATACGATTAAGGTACATTGACCCTGTTACACATCAATCTCGGATTGACAAACACAAAAAAAACTCGGCGAACGAATCGTCGAGGTTTTTTGATTTCTTGGGTTGGGGAGGTCATTACATATCGCCACCGAAGCCACCGCCACCGAAGCCACCGCCGCCAGGGCCGCCGAAGCCGCCACCACGACCGCCACGGCCTCTGAACATGTCACCCATGCCGCTGCCACCGGCAAACTTCATGAGCCTGTATGTGAAGCTGACCATGAAGTAAGAGGTCAGGGTGTTGTAACGGGTCAATTGTCTGGAGTTGTCTTGAATTTGTTCGTTCAGGTTTTGACGTTGACGCAGGATATCGTAGATACGCAGACTGATTACGCCCATGCTGTTGAATACCGATTTGTCGACCGATGCATTCCAGATCAGTTCGTTTTTGGTGAACTCTGAATAACCGGAACGAGCGGTGTAACTCAGGTCACTGCCTATGGTCAGGCTATAGGGGAGGATCAGGTTGACGTTGCCACCACCTGTCCAATCAAAGGTTTCCTTGCGCACGTAGTTGTTCAGACTGTTTTCAGAGGCATTGTATCTTACCGAACCCCTGGC
>JAAYBL010000158.1 GCA_012718945.1 Bacteroidales bacterium | reverse complement strand
GTCACATTGGAACAGGGGCACTTCCGTAAAACCGGCTTCCCTGACGATGTCCCTGATTTTGGCAACATACGGTTTGTTGATACCGTACGAGCCGTATTCGTTTTCTACCTGTACCATGAGGATGTTTCCCCCCCTGGTGATTTGCAAGTCGGCCAGTTGTTTGCCCACTTCCATCATAAACAGGCGGGTACGTTCCATGAAATAGGGATGGTCGGTTCTCAGATCCATGCTTTTATCCTTGAGCAACCACCAGGGCAGGCCACCCATCTCCCACTCCGCGCAGACGTAGGGACCAGGACGTACAATGACATACAAGCCGTTTTCCTGAGCCAGACGCACAAAGGCGGCAATGTCTTTCTGGCCTTCAAAATCGTACACACCGGGCTGTTGTTCATGGTAGTTCCAAAACACATACATACAGACGGTATTCATTCCCAAGGCCTTGACCATTTTCAGCCGATGATCCCAGTATTCTTTGGGAATACGTGGGTAATGCAACTCAGCTGCTTTCACCAGAAAAGGTTTATCGTTGAGCAGAAAGGTTTTGTCGCCAGCCTTAAAGGAGCCTGGCTGAGTGCTTACCGTGTTATCGGCAGCATAAAGACTGTTGGTTGCCATAAATCCACCCATCAGGAGGATCAGAAGCCATCGTTTCATAGTGTTTGGTTTGAATAACGGTGTATAAAAAAATGAAGGTGCAAGATACAAAAAAATGCCTCTTACACCTTCTAAAAAACCGTCACTTAAGGTAGTATCGTAGGTCAAACGCCACACAACAAACGCCATGCGGCCATCTGAATACCCTTACTGACCAGCCCGCTTCGCCATCCTCGCGTACACAAAGACAACCACAAAGCAGAGCAATGGTACAATGAATGCCAGGTTAATGCCAAACTTATCTGAGACAGCACCCTGTAGGGGAGTCAGCAAAGCACCACCTAAAATCGCCATAATCAAACCAGACGCCCCTATCTTGGCATCTTCACCCAAGCCATCCAGCGCAAAGCCGTAAATCGTCGGGAACATAAGGGACATAAAGACAGATATCCCGATTAGGAAAACGACCAAGGCCATACCACTGCCAAACACGACACAGACTGTGCAAGCCATAGCACCCAACGATGCGACAATCAACAGGCGGGACGCTTTGACATAACGCATCAACCACGTGAAAATGAAGCGGGAGATACTGAAACAGATAATCGAGGTCAGGTAAATGGAAGCGGCCGATTGTTCGGTGCAACCCAGGGTATTCATCACAATGCGGATGGTAAACGACCAGACACCGATTTGGGCACCCACATAGAAGAACTGTGCCACAACGCCCCACGTGTACAATTTGTTTTTAAACAAGCGTTTGAAGGTAGCTCCCACGCGTAAGCTTTTATCCCCGTCAGAATTATTGGGCATCTTGGTGAACACCATAAACATCAGGATAACGAGCAGTACAAAACCCACGCCCATGTAGGTGAAAGTCACAGCGTTCAATTCACTACCCTGAATGGCAGCCAATTGAGCATCAGACATGAGTTCACGTTCCTCGGCACCGGCCCTATTGAGCGCACCCAGGATAAAGTATTGACTGAGCAGGATGCCCGTAATGGAACCAAAGGGATTGAAGGCCTGAGCCAGGTTGAGCCGACGGGTGGCCGTCTCCGGAGAGCCCATGCTCAAAATGTAAGGATTGGCTGTGGTCTCAAGGATGGAGCACCCTCCAGCCAAAACATAAATGGCAATCAGATAGTAGGTATAGCTAGCTGCCTGACTGGCCGGATAGAACAGCATGGTCCCTGCGGTATACAATGCCAAACCCAACAGGACACCCGACTTGTAGGAAAAGCGTTTGATGAAAAGGGCTGCCGGCAGGGCAAAACAGAAATAAGAACCATAGAATGACAACTGAATCAACGACGTTTGCACATCGTTCATGCTCATGATACGCTTGAAGGCAGCCAACAAGGTATCAGTCATATTGTTGGCTATACCCCAGAAAAAGAACAGGCTGGTAACCAAAATAAAGGGCACCAGCATGCTTTTTCCGTTCAGTTTAAGAAACGAGGAAGCAGACGATTGGGACATGGTGTTTTCGTGGTAAGAAGATAAGATTGTTGGGCATTGCAGGCTGCACCGGCCTATAGAAATCAATGACTCAGGAAATGCGCTCCCTCAGCGACTTTTCCTTGTATGCAGGCCAGTAGCCGCAATCAAGTTCGAGAAAAACCGACGTGTAGGGCATCAGGCAATCAGACTTGAGCACCAGCACATTGAAATGAGCCGACGCCTCTTCCAACTTGCTGAATATCTGATCATGCGGCAGCACCTGGACATCAGACTTGGACAATAAACGCGTCAACTCCGATTTGAAGGAGTCGATGCCTTCACACAGGTCGTCGCGCATGAAAAGCAGTTCCTTGTCGTTGTACACGATAGGTTTGACGTGTTGTTCCCGGCGCATCCGTTTCAACAGGTACTTGAGCACATAAAGCAGACGCTCGTTGGTATAAATGGTGGTGATACCCTGGGCACTTTGCAAAGGGTAAGCCTTGTCCACTACCAGGACCCAATTACGGTGTCCCAACAGAGGCAAGGCTTCTTTTAATTGACTTTTCCAGCTCATGATCAGCTTAATTTCCGACAAAGATGGGATATTTTTTTGATTATCCCTTCACTTCCTCGTCGAATACGATGGCTACTTTGCCACACTTGCCTTCGGCCATGAGGGCGAAACCATCTGATGCCTTATCCAACGTAAAACGATGAGTGATAAGATCTTCAGGGTGTATACCCCAACGTTCGATACGTTCCACCAACTCTTCCATGCGCCAGATGTTGGTCACCCATGAACCGTAGATGGTTTTCTGATCGTGGATGATATCGGGACTGGGATTGAAGGTACAGGTACCCCCTTCGCCAATAAAGACGATCTTACCCCATTTCCGGGCAGCCTTGATGGCCAGACTACGGCCGTGTACATTGCCTGAGCAATCCACGGAGCGTTCCACACCTTGACCACCGGTCACGGCTTTGATGGCTTCCAAGGCCTTTTCATCAGACGGGAAAACATGGTCACAAAGGCCTTTGTCCAAGGCTATTTGCATACGTTCCTTAACGGTATCCACCCCAATGACTTTCTGAGCGCCCATGGCCTTGGCCAACATGGCGGCAGCCAATCCGACAGGGCCTAAGCCAACCACCAGCACGGCGTCATTACCGCAAATGCCGATCTTTTCCAACCCTTCGTAGACCGTGCCAAAACCACAGGCTATCTGAGCGCCATCGGCGTATGACAAGCTGTCGGGCAAGAGTACCAGGTCTTTTTCCTCAGCCAAAAGGTAGTCGGCCATACCACCGTCACGCTGCCAACCATAGGCGGCTCTGTATGGGCTGGTGCAACTGATCATGTACCCGCGGCGGCAATCGTTGCAGACACCGCATCCGGAGATGTGGTACACCACAACCCTGTCACCTTCCTTGAAACGGCGCAGGCCAGGGCCACATTTGACAATCTGGCCACTGGGTTCGTGACCACAAATTTTATCCTGGTATCCTTCCGGACCTTTACCCACATGTTCGTGGTAGATGGCCCTGATATCACTGCCACAGATGGTGGAAGCCTTCATGCGGATCAACACTTCACCATGTCCGGGTTCAGGAATTTTCACGTCTTTGAGTACGACGGTGCTATCGCCCGGCAAATAGGCGGCTTTCATTGTTGACATATTTCAAATCGATTTATAAAGTGTGTATAATAAGGAGATTCAACGTTCGTAACCGGCAATCCGGCCATCTTCATCCCAGAGATCATGCCAATCCTTGGCCTCAGACCACAGGAATACCTGCCCCTTGATAAAGCGGTTGCCCTTGTCAAGCTGTTTGATAGCAGCCATTTCGGCTGGTGTCAACGGATCTTCCGTAACACAACGCAAGTTAGCCATAAATTTTTCCGGTTTCACGGAAAAAGGGATGGGAATTTGACCATTCTGGGCTGCCCATTTCACACAGATAACGGCAGGATGCACCCCATGTGCCTGAGCAATGGCCACGATGACGGGATCCTCGATGGGAACCGTATCCTCAGGGGTTTTGTCGCGTTCAGGCCTGCCTGGCGAGCCGATGGGGCAAAAACCGATGGCCTTGATACCCTCTCCCGTCAGATAAGCAAACAACTCAGGCTGTTGAAAGTGGGGATGCATCTCCATTTCATTGACAATTGGCCTGATGCGGCAATCCTTGAGCAGCAACTGCATTTTGGCCTTGGTCATATTAGAGGTACCAATGTGACGTACCAGACCGTCATCCACCAACGCTTCCATGGCCGCCCAGGTCTTGAGGTAACGGGCGTGGACGTAAGGCACAGCGTGGGGATCCCTGGAATCGACCGTAACCCCTTTTTCATGGTGATTGGGAAACGGCCAGTGTACCAGGTAAAGATCGAGATAGCTCAAACCAAGGTTGGCCAGGGATTCCAAACAGGCTTCCCTGACGGCTCCATGCTTGTTGTTCCAAACCTTCGAGGTGATCCATAGGTCCTCCCGTTTGACCACACCTTCCTCAAACAGCCTTTTCAGCACACATCCGATTTCCTTTTCATTGCCGTATACGGCGGCACAATCGATGTGTCTGTATCCTAGACGAATAGCCTGGTCTACTGCAGAGGCGACCTGATCGGGCGTGTAATTATCTGAGCCAAAAGTACCAAGCCCCACAACGGGTATAGTGGCGCCATGCTGACAGGCGACCAAGGGTACAAGGGCTGGATTAACAGGAAGGGGTGATGTCATGGTAAGGTAATGCTTGAGAAGTTAATTATAATGGGTTGTTAAACGTCGTATCAAAAGGATTTACCCATATATAGGACCAAACTGTTGGCAAGCCCTGTAATCAGCACCCTCTGCATCCATGCCAAAGGCTGACCAAACCGCCGGTCTGAAGATCGTATCGGCAGGCACGTTGTGCATGCAGACAGGGATGCGCAGGATAGAAGCAAGCGTAATCAAGTCAGCGCCAATATGACCGAAGCTGATGGCACCGTGGTTGGCACCCCAGTTGTTCATCACACTGTACACATCCTTGAAAGCAGGGCTCTCATTCAACCTGGGAGCAAACCAGGTCGTAGGCCAAGTCTTGTCTGTACGTTTATTGATGATTTCATGTACATGATCGGGCAAGGTAACCGTCCATCCTTCAGCAATTTGAAGCACTGGGCCCATGCCTTTAATGCGGTTGAGGCGGAACATCGTCACGGGCATACCCCCTTCAGAAAGAAAGTTGGAGGAAAAACCGCCTCCCCTGAAATACCCTTGGTCAGCAGGATACCAGGTGGTTGCTTCCAGGCATGCCTGCATATCAGCTTCAGTGATATCCCAGAATGGTTTCATCACCGGTTGACCCTTGGCATCGCGTTGTTTACCGGTAGCATCCAGGCAAGTAGCGCCAGAATTGATGAGATGGATGATACCATTGGCAGCATGCCCCTCCATGTCGTAGCCGGTGACACGTTTCACGGCTTCAGGGCTCCAGAATGTTCTGACATCAGAGAAGATGGAGGCGGTGTTGGTCAACAGGTGGCCAAACAACATGGAAACCCCGTTGAGGGAGTCGTTTTCCGTGGCCAACACAAAGGCTTCACGTAATCCATTCCAATCGAAGGAGGAACAGAGTATGGCCTCACTAAAGTCCCCATTGGGTAGAAAATCGGTCCATTGACGCTGGCCTTGGAAACCGGCGGCGATGGCATTGTGTCCCAAGGCTTCTTCCTTGAAACCCATATCCTTCAAGACAGGATTACCCTTCATCAAATCCCTGATGATCAATGTCATCTTGACAACAAATTCCCAGTCCTTGTCTTTTTGTTCCCTGGAACTGACTTTTTCGGGGCTGTTGTAATCAATTCCTTCATTGACCTTGCAATACTGCGTTGTCCAGGCCATGGCTTTTTCAAATTCAGTCTTATCGTAAATACCTTTTTCAATGCGTCGGAGGATTTCCACCTCATCAACACCTTCCACCCGGATACCCAGGTAGTCCTGGAAAAAATCGTGGTCCACGACGGAACCGGCTATACCCATGCACTGACCACCGATGCCCAAATACGACTTACCTCGCATCATGGCAACAGCCAGGCCTGCCTTGACAAAACGCAGGATCTTGGCTTCCACATCGGCCGGTATGCTGGTGTCTGTACTATCCTGTACATGCTGTCCGTAAATACCGAAAGCCGGAAAACCTTTTTGAGCATGACCGGCCAAAGCAGCGGCCAGGTATACGGCACCAGGACGTTCCGTACCATTGAAGCCCCAAATGGCTTTGGGATAGAAGGGGTGCATGTCAAGGGTTTCCGTTCCGTAACACCAGCAGGGTGTGACAGAAAGTGTGAGGCCTACACCTTCCCGTTCAAATTTTTCAGCACAGGCTGCCGCTTCGGGCACACGGCCTATGGTCGAGTCAGCAATCACACAGGTCACTGGTGAGCCGTCCGGATAACGTAAACGTGAGGAGATGAGTTGAGCTGCGGCCTTGGCCATGTTCATGGTCTGATCTTCCAGACTCTCCCGAACGCCACCTTGGCGACCGTCGATGATGGGACGAATCCCTACTTTTGGATACTGTTTCATAATGAGTATGTTGTGTTATTCATATCGTTTAGAGTTTCAGACATAGAACTAACCTGTGCTGAACTGTGCTGAACATAACACAAAGGTACACCATTTTCCAACCCTTCAAACATGTTCTTCAACATTTTTGTCACGGTTAAACGTATCCAGACTCTCAAAAAAAGCATCAAGGTTGGCCAAAGGCACATGGGGCGGCATGTCGCAACCTGATGACAGAATAAAATGAGGGTAAGCCGCCGTTTGATTCAGCAGGGTCCGGGTGGCTTCCTTGACGGAAGCAGGACTACCCTGCTTGAAAACACCCACCGGATCGAGGTTGCCCATAACCAGGACATCATCCGGACAAAATTCCAGGGTGTCAACCATATTGATGGCGTTTCCAAAATGGAAAGCTCCAGTCCCAGTATCCAACATAGCTTCCGTACATTGGCCTGTATTACCGCAATTGTGGAGCACAACAAGAAAATGGTCATCTTGTAACGCTTCGACCACCTTCCGCACATAGGTTGATGAAAACACCAGACAGTCTTCGTTCGACAACAAACCGGCAGCCGGTTCGGCCATGACAACACCACTGCAACCCTGATTTTTCATCGCCCTGGCATATTCCAGGAGGAAGGTGGTGCAACGATCCAACAGACAGTGTACCGTCGTCGGATCCATATAACAGGCCATCATCAACTCACTCAGGTCGTATAGACGTCCTGCCAGAGAGAAAGGTCCTATCATCCCACCAAAAACGGGCTTGGGACTCAATGCTTTTACCGCCCTGTCGTTAGCCTCCAGGTAAACGGGCAGACGCCCTGCTGTCAAGGATGGTAATACAAGGGCCTCCACGGCCGAGGGTCCGTCCAATAAACGCCCCTTGATGTGAGGCATATCGTGTAACTGAAATTCAATACTGCAACCAAACGCTTCGGCTTCCACTGTTAAATCCATCATAGCCGTTGCCGCCACAGTGTCGTAGTGATTATTCAGCCAAATCATCGCTTCAGCCTGTACATCAGCCCTCTGCACTGCATCCAGTACGGTATAACCGAGATGCTCGATACCAGGATGTGTCATGATGGGCAACGCCAATCGTTTGGGCGACTGCAATACAGCCTTTTTCCAGGCCTTCATATTTGTAGGGTGAATTATTTGCGCGTCCACGATAACCAGGTGTGTTTGAGTGCGGCCAAAGGGTGATACAAAAGCATGCGAGGGCCAGCATAACGCATCACCTGACGGATGGATTCACGCATGACTGGTTTGTAACAATGGGTCGTACAGTTGGCACAAGTCGGTTTGTTGGCACCGTAACGACAGGCCTCGATGCGTTTCAGGGCATAAGTCAGTAAGGCATGACAGTCGGCACAGAGAGGCTTTTGGCCATATTCTGAGGTAAAAGTCCTTTCCTGGTGGTGGTATTTGCAATACAACACGACCATCTTTTCAACGGTACGCCCCTCCCACACCAATCGTTCGTGCAACGCTTCTTTCATACTGTTGGATTTTTTGGGGCTCGTTGTCGCCAGCCATATACCCATATGACCAAGAAACAAACCAACGGTACGATAAAACCAATGGCCATGATGGTTTCACCCAGCCACCCCATCAACAAGGGTGCCACAGCTCCACCACCCACGCCCATGACGATGTAGGAAGATGCCTGTTTGGTCTTTTCACCCAAACCACTGACTCCCAGGGCAAATATAGTAGGAAACATCATAGACATAAAGAAGAAGGATGCGGCCAAAGCGATGAAAGAGACCATCCCCCAGGAAGCGATGACCAGCAACATGCACACAACAGAAAGCCCGGCAAAAAGTGCCAGAAGGTTGGCTGGCTTCATCCAACGCATAAAGAAACTACTGCTCAACCGGCCGATAAAGAACAGACCCATCCCGCCCATACTCAACAGCCTGGACGCTTGTAAACTGGTCAAATCGGGGAACAACTCCATCACATAATTAATGAAGAAGCTGAAAATACCCGTTTGGGCTGCCACATAGCAAAACTGAGCGACGACAGCACCGACAAAGGCCCCGTGTTTCCACAAAGGACGATCTTGAGCTTGTGTTGAAGCTTTTGCTGTCGTTGGAACCTCAGGCACAATCTCCGGCAGCTTGATAAAGGCCAGCACCAAGGCGACCAGCATCACCACGCCGCCCACAAGGACATACGGCCTGGCCGTAGCCATGGCATCACCGGGATCAGCCCCAAAAATAAGGGTTCCCCCAATCAAAGGGCCTACAATCCAGCCTACCCCGTTGAAGGCTGCGGCCACATTGATACGCTGCGCAGCGGTATCTGCCGGTCCCATGACAGTGGCGTAAGGATGAGCACCCGTTTCAATGATGCACAACCCGCAAGCCAGCACAAACAGCGCGAGTAGAAACGGTATGGGTGAGTGGGCAAACGCAGCCGGCACAAAAGCAAAGGCTCCCAGGGCAAACAACAGCAATCCCGTGAACAGTCCCCGCTTATACCCCACCCTGCGCATCAAGAAACCGGCCGGTATGGCCATGATGAAATAAGCCAGGTAGGTCGAAAACTGCACAAAGCCCGATTCAGCCTTAGACATATCGAAAAAGCCCTGGAAATGTTTGTTGAGCACATCCAGCAAACCATGGGCACAGCCCCACAACAAGTAGAGGCTGGAGATCAACAAAAAAGGTATCAGGAAAGATTTACCTGAAGATGTGCGTAGCAGGGGAGTCGACATGATGGGATTCAATCTACATGAAACACTTCGGCCATATCGGCCCACCATTCACCGGGCTGTCGGGTTTCCAAGGGCTCCTGACAAGGTTTGCACACGGCCCACCAACGCTGCGTCTCCGGATCGGCCGCCATCTTGGCCATGTCGGCCTCATAGTCCGTACCGATGTATTCAAAATAACTGAACAAAACGCCGTCTTTGAGAAAGATACTGTAGTTTCTGATGTTACAGGCTTTAATCATGGCCAATACGCCAGGCCACACTGCTGCATGCAGTGACAGGTATTCAGCCTGTTGTTCAGGCTTTAGTTTTATAAGGCTGCCGTATCGTTTCATAGGCCGGTGTTTTTTCAAAAAAAGGTTGTGCCCGCAAAAATAGCCAAAATGATGCCAAAAACACGGCCCTTGAAAGAAATGGTCGTATTTTTAAAAAGTTTGTATCTTTGATAGTCGTGGCTGAGCGACAACTCAACAGCCATAACTCTCAAGCAACCAATTCAACGAAACCGTAGATACGCATGAAAACCAGGCACATCAACCAAGTCGGCCTAAGCGCCTTCGCTCTCCTGTACACCCTCACCTGCAACCTGTCAACACCCCTAAACGCCCAAGGCACCGTGACTGCTGTCTCGATACAATTGTTGTGGCCAGGCGGTGTACCCGAAAGCAATGGCATTACAGCACCCGAAATCAATCAACCCACCCGCATAGAAAACGTCACCGTTCCGTCCATGACCTTTTACCCTGCCAAAGGCAACAACACAGGTGCAGCCGTGGTGGTCTGTCCTGGTGGTGGCTACTCCAGACAAGCCGCAGAGCATGAAGGTACTCAGATAGCCAACTGGCTGGCCGACAACGGTATATCTGCCTTCCTACTCAAATACAGATTGCCCAACGGCCATGCTTTCATACCAGGAAAAGACGCCCTCAGGGCTATTGAACTGGTTCGCAGTCAGGCTAGTGACATGAATATCAAACCCGACAGAATAGGTATTTGCGGCTTCTCGGCTGGTGGACACCTGGCCTCAACAGCTGGCACCCACTTTACCAGTCCGGCCAACCGCCCCGATTTCATGGTTCTGTTCTACCCTGTCATCTCCATGCTGGACAACGTCACCCATCGTGGCTCCAAGGAAAACCTGCTGGGTACCGCCAAAACAAATCCGGACTCTGTTGCCTTCTATTCCAACGAAACGCGTGTTACGGAACAGACGCCTCCCACCTTGCTCTTGCTCAGTGACGATGACAAGGGGGTCGTTCCTGAAAACAGCATCAGTTTTTACCGGGCTTTAAAAGCCAAGGGGGTTCCTGCTTCCATGCACATTTATCCTGAGGGTGGTCATGGCTGGGGCTTCCGTCCTTCCTTCAGGTACCACGAGGCCTGGAAGGGTGCCTTCATGGATTGGCTCCAGCAACGCCACTTCCTGGATTGACCGCTTTCTTTACAGAGTCAAATTCTTCTTTTCCTCCTTCAAGACCGCTCCCCTTGCGGGGTCGGTCTTTTCTATTATTCTCTTCGAGGCCGCTCCCCTGACGGGGCTGGGTATTGTCTCCAGTACCCGACTCCGCCCCAAAACAAAAAAGCCACTTTTTTGCAGGAACAAAATGCATATTATTACATTAGTTAGTGTAACTTTGGCGACTTCATAAAAACCTTATACCATGATAGGATTCATTATTGCCGCGTTCCTCATAGGCTATGTCTGCATAGCCATGGAACACCCCCTGAAAGTGAACAAAGCCGCCACAGCCCTATTGCTGTCGGTGGTACTTTGGGTCGCTTACATATTTTACGCCCCCGTTTTATTCCCCGGCATGTCCGTGGATGAAGTACGTCACATCGTTACCGACCAACGACTCATAGAGCATTTGGGGGACATTTCCGAAATTCTCTTTTTCCTGTTGGGAGCCATGACCATTGTTGAACTGGTCGATGTCCACGGCGGTTTCAGCATCATCACGCGCCACATAACCACCCGCAACAAACGCAAGTTACTCTGGATTCTGGCCATTGTTACCTTTTTTATGTCGGCCATCCTCGACAACATGACCACCGCCATTGTCATGACCATGTTACTGCGCAAACTGCTTAGCGAGAAAAAAGACCGGTTGCTCTTTGCCAGCATCATCATTATTGCAGCCAACAGCGGCGGCGCCTTCTCCCCCATCGGAGACGTCACCACCATCATGCTTTGGATTAACGGCAACGTCACCACAGGTGGAATTATCCCAGAACTGTTCCTGCCTGCTATTATCTCAACCCTCATTCCTACATTCCTGATTTCCTTGAGCCTCAAGGGCGAAACGAAAAAAATGAACAGCGAAGATTTGGCTGGCCATACACACCCGGCAGCCGGTATCATCAGCCAGAAGGAACGTTACCTGCTGTTTTTCCTGGGCGTTGGATCTCTCATATTCGTACCTGTGTTCAAAACCATCACCCACTTGCCACCGTTCATTGGTGTCTTGTTTGGCCTGAGCATTCTGTGGATTGTCACCGAAATCCTTTACAAACGCAAGAGCAATGTTGACGAAAGTCGCAAGGCCCGTATCACACACATCCTCACACGCATAGACACCTCCACCATTCTCTTCTTCCTGGGAATTCTGATGGCTGTGGCTGTGTTGCAGGAAGTAGGCATCCTTAAGGGCTTCTCCGACTTACTTGACAAGGAGGTGGGCAACTACTACGTTATCAACATCATCATCGGTCTGTTGTCGTCTGTAATTGACAACGTCCCCCTGGTGGCTGGAGCCATGGGTATGTACACCATCGACCCCAGCTCCCTCTACTTCGCCCAGGACGGCATCTTCTGGATCTTCCTGGCCTACTGCGCCGGTGTGGGTGGCAGCATCCTCATTATTGGCTCTGCCGCCGGTGTGGTCGTCATGGGATTGGAGAAAATCAATTTCATTTGGTACCTGAAAAAAATCTCCTGGGTAGCCTTGATTGGTTACCTGGCCGGTGCCGGAGTCTATATCCTGCAAATGACCTACCTTTTCCCTGCACCACAACTACCGTAGCCTCCTACTGACCTGTCATCAATAACGTAGCCCGTCATAGACTTTAAGGTATGACGGGCTACTTTTTTACTCACTTATGAACCATTAACGGGTTGCCGGCAAGGACATTACCGTTAAAGGTGGATCTGGAATCGGTAATTTGGCGCTCGTTTTCCAGGCCTTGTGTTTGATGTCTACCAGCGCACTGGCGTGTACATCCCTGGATGAAGCCGCCACTTCAAAGGAATATACCCCCTTGTCCAATGTCCAGGACTGAGTCGATTCATCGTAATATGCCAGATCCTGAGCCGGAATCTGGAATACCAACAATTCCCTTTCACCAGGCATCAACATCGCTGTTTTCTTGTATGCTTTCAACTCCCTGAGGGGTTTCTCTACACCACTCTTGCTGGGAGCAGAAACATACAGCTGGACCACTTCCCTACCTTCGCGTTGACCCACATTGCTAACACGCACCTTGACCAGGTAACCACCCTTCTTGGGAATCACCGTGGGCGTCTCATATTTAAATGTGGTGTACGACAGGCCATGGCCGAACGGGTAAGAAACAGGCTTGTTAAAGGTGTTGTAGTAGCGATAGCCCATGTAGATGTTTTCTTCATACAGGGTAAAATCGGTGTTCTTCTGAGGGCCTTTGGCAGATGTCGATGCGAGACCATCCGGGAAGTTACCTGAAGTAGGGACGTCAGCATACGACATGGGGAAGGTCTCCGGTAGTTTACCAGAAGGATTGACCTTACCCTTCAGCACGTCAACCACGGCGTTTCCGGCCTCCTGACCAGGCAACCAGGCCAGCAGGATAGCATCGGGCAACGCTTTCCAGGAGGCTGTTTCAATGACACCACCCACGTTCAGAATAACGATAACGGGTTTACCGGCTTCCTTGAAAGTCTCGCAAACAACCTTAATAAGCGTTTGCTCTTGTGTTGTCAGGTTGAAATCATTATCGACCTTCCTATCGGCAAACTCACCCGACGTCCGTCCAAGTGTTATAATGCCCACATCGGTCATAGAAGCCGCCTTACGTAGTAATTTTGTCGGTGGCAACCATTCAGGCACACGCTGTTTAGGCGCCAGGTTGAATGCGGGCGGCTTGATTTTGGACATGGCTTTCTCCATGTACTCCAGATATGGCGTCTTGACAGATTCAAGCACAACCAAACCAGCCTTAGTGAGGGCATCCGGCAAGGAGATAGAATAGGCCTTGTTCACATCGCCACTACCCGTACCACCAACAATCATGTCGTAGGAAGTGACCCCAAAAACAGCCACGCTACGCTGGCTCTCACGTAATGGCAGGACGCTTTTGTTTTCCAACAAGACCATGCCATCGGCGGCAGCCCTACGGCTTAAGGCAGCGTGCGCATTCAGGTCAGGGGCATTGGTTGGTTCATATTCTTTCCCTTTGGGGGTGTGTTGAATCATGCACAACACCCTTTCCACCGAAGTGTTCACATCAGTCATCGACAAAACGCTGTCCTTAATGGCGGTCATCAGGGCTTCGTATTGCCAGTCCCTACCCGGCATCAACAAATCATTTCCAGCTTTTATCTGAGCCACGGGATCTTTGCCACCATCCCAATCAGTCATGACAAGGCCCTTGTAATCCCATTCCTTTCTGAGCAGATCGGTCAGCAACACATTACTTTCTGACGTGTATACACCGTTTATTTTATTGTATGAAGACATCACAGCCCAGGGTTGGCCTTCTTTCACAGCGATTTCAAACGCCTTCAGATACAGTTCACGCAAGGCTCTGGCGGATATCCTGGCATCGTTGTTATGACGATTGGTTTCCTGATTGTTGGCTGCAAAATGCTTGATTGTCGCACCTACCCCATTCGTTTGTACACCTCTCACATAAGCGGCTGCCGATTTTCCCGCCAGAACGGGATCTTCAGAATAATACTCGAAATTCCTGCCGCACAAGGGATTCCTATGCAGGTTCAAACCGGGAGCCAACAACACATCGACTCCGTATTCCAGCACTTCATTGCCAATAGCCGCCCCAACTTCTTCAACCAAAGCATCATCCCACGTTGAGGCAAGCAGTGTAGCAGAGGGGAAGGCTGTACCAAAATAGCTGGCCGTATCTCCAGACCTGGAAGGAGAAATACGCAATCCTGCAGGGCCGTCTGCCAGCACGATAGCAGGGATTTCCATCCGTGGCACTGGACAGGTTGTTCCAGCAGCGCCGGGGATAATCAAATCTGCCCGTTTCCAGGGCAGGCTATCGCCCATCGTCTCATCAAGGTTCGAACCGACCAGCAAACTGACCTTCTCTTCTACCGTCAAGGTACTGGCCATTTTCTTGGGAGTGCACTGAGCCATTTTGGGGCCCTTGGGACCGCAGCACACCAGCGTAACAGCCAGTGTACTCAACACAAAAACAGTGATGGCTTTCATAGTTCAAGGTATTAATTGAATAAAAGAACGTACGAAGTCTTCCGGTTACGAACCGTGCGGTTTTCGGTGCAAAATATATTAAATTTTGTGGAATATTCCTAATTTTTCATAATAAAAATAAGGCACCCCAAAAGCCAATGCTTTCAAGGTGCCTCGAGGTATTTAATTTAGATCGTCGCTTAATAAAACCACTTGACCAGGCAAAGATCCTGGCGGTGTGGCAAATCAGCGTGTTTGGGGAATATACGCAAGGCATATGAGAAGGAACCGGCTCTTGTTGCTTTGTAAGGCAGACGATAGAACAAGGCATCGGGTTCAATCTTAACTTGCTCAAATTCAACAGACTTTATCTCTTGTGCGTTGTCTTCAACAATGTTATGAATCACCAATTCCACGCCAAAACTAGTCAACGATCCCGTATTGGTCAGCTTCACTTCCAAATCGAAAACGTTGCCTACCTCGGCTGGTTTGACAGAAAAATCGGGCATATTGATCACTTCCACCTGCACATCATCCCAAGCATCCTTGATCTCAGCTTTCCAGGCTGCCAGTTCTTTAGCTTTAGCATAATTAGCATCAGCCAGTTGCGCCGACCGGGTAGCCAGTTTAACATAGAAACGATCCCGGTAATCGTCAATCATGCGTTTGGTGGTGAAATGAGGGGCAATCTTAGCGATGGAATTTTTGATAAACATCACCCATTCACTGGAATAGTCCTTACTGTTTTTCGCAAAATACAGCGGAATGATTTCATTCTCCAGCATACTGTAGATGGTCGCAGCATCCAGCTGATCCTGGTATTCCTGGTTGTCATAGGTACGTTTCTCGGTCAATGCCCAGCCAGCCCCCTTCACATACCCTTCCAGCCACCAGCCATCGAGTACTGAGAAATTGAGCACGCCGTTCATTTCGGCCTTTTGGCCAGAGGTACCTGAGGCCTCCAACGGTCTGGTGGGCGTGTTCAACCAAATATCAACACCCGTTACCAAACGTCTGGCCAAACCCATATCATAATTTTCCAGGAAAATGATTTTACCCTGGAATTCAGGTAATTTAGAGATTTCAACAATACGTTTGATCAAGCCTTGACCACCACCATCGGCAGGGTGCGCTTTGCCGGTATAGACAAACTGCACAGGACGACTGGGATTGTTTACAATAGCCCTGAGTCGATCCAGGTTGGAAAAGAGCAAGTGAGCCCTCTTATAGGTCGCAAAACGGCGACCGAATCCAATGATGAGCGCGTTGGGATTAATGCTTTCAAGCACCGTCACCACCCTGCTGGGATCACCCTGGTTCTTAAGCCAGTTTTTCTGGTATTTGCCCTTGATGTATTCAATCAACTTACGCTTGAGCACCTGGTGGGTTTCCCACACCTCTTCGTCCCTGACGTTGTAGATCTTTTCCCACAGTTTAGGGTTGGACAAATCATTGAGCCATTCCGGACCAAACGTTTCAGTATACAGTTTCTGCCATTCCGAAGCCGTCCAGGTAGCCATGTGGACACCATTGGTGACATACCCAACATGCAGCTCTTCAGGGAAATAACCCTTCCAAATAGGTGCAAACATTTCTCTGGACACTTTACCGTGCAACCAACTGACACCGTTGACTTCCTGACACGTATTGCAGGCAAAAACACTCATGGAGAACTTCTCACCCGGAGTACCTGGATTCTCACGCCCCAGGTCCATCAATTCATTCCAGGTCAAGTCCATCCTGGGAGCAAAAGCTGTCATATATTTGGCAAACAAGCCTTCCTCAAACTGGTCGTGACCGGCAGGTACCGGCGTGTGAACGGTGTACAGGGATGACGAGCGCACCACTTCCAGGGCCACCGGGAACGTCAGTTTTTCTTCACTGACCAGATCAGCTATTCGTTGAGCATTGATCAGCGCAGCATGTCCCTCGTTGCAATGGTAAACTTGTTTCTTGATACCCAGTTTATTGAGCAACTGGATTCCACCTATACCCAACAGGTATTCCTGTTTGAGTCGGTTCTCCCAATCGCCTCCATAAAGCTGGGCCGAAATTTGCCTGTCATACTCGCTGTTGCAGGGATGATCGGTATCCAACAAAAGCAAAGGCACACGACCCACATTGGCGCGCCAAACATAGCTACACACAGTATAGCCAGGAAAAGCCACTTCCAACACAAACGGAGAGCCATCAGGCTGCTTCAGCTGTTCCAACGGAAGACTGTCAAAATTCTGGGGTTCGTATACAGCAATCTGTTGACCATCCATGGCCAACGTTTGGGTGAAATAACCGTTTCTATACAGAAAACCGACAGCCACCATATCAAAACGACAATCGGACGCTTCCTTCAAATAGTCCCCGGCCAAAACTCCCAGACCACCTGAATAGATTTTTAATACATCGGTCAACCCGTATTCCATGCTAAAATAGGCCACAGAAGGCTTATTAGCATCGACAGGCTGGCTCATATACGTTTTGAAGGCAGCATAAACGGCGTCTACCCGGCTCATAAACGACGGATCAGCCACCAATGATTCCAATTGTTGATAAGACAACGTTTCCAGCAAGGCAACCGGATTCTTGTGACAGGCTATCCAGGCATCAGCATCGATATCCTTGAACAAATTCAGGGCCTCGTAATTCCAGGTCCACCAGATATTATAGGCGATTTCCTTCAAACGTTCCAATTCAGCAGGCAGGGTCGATTTGACGACTACCTTGTTCCATTCGGTCGGGTTGATAGGAGCAGCAGTAACTCTCATTGATGTAGTTGATTAAACGTTAATGGCGCAAGACTGATCACATAAGTGATAACAGCGCAACCAGTGAAATGGTTTATACACTTTGAATCTTTCTTTGCCTCTCATCGGCTACCTGCAACGCTTTTGCATAGGCCTCCTGATAGGCGTCTATAAATTGGGTCCACTGAGCTTTGGCAGCCAATGCTGCAGCGCGACCTGCTATGAGTTTACGTTCCGCCTTGCTCTTGCCAGCAAAATCAAACAAAAGCAGGGAAATTTCTTTCATAACCTCGGCGTAATTGTGGTCTGAGCGATGCACCACCGCTACCCCGTCTGATAAGCCTTCCACATCGCCCTGACTCTTGACCCAGGCACCAAAGCCGGCCAGATTGGTCGTAATCGTTGGCACAGAGAAGGCGATGCTTTCAAGCGGCGTGTATCCCCAAGGCTCGTAGTATGAGGGGAAAACCGTCAAATCAAAGCCCGGCAGCAGGGCGTAATAGTCGAGGTTGAAAATGCCATCGTTGCCATCAAGGTAACAGGGCACGAATAAAAGTTTAACCCGCTCATCCTTGCCGTTGCCAAAGCCCCGGTAACGGATCATGGACACCAAGCGGTCAGTATCGACCTGGTGCAACCAATGGGTCAGAAAAGGATAATAGATAGGACCGGATGTCCGCTCACCATCGGCCGGTTGTTGATCGTCCGCTTGCAGGGCAGCCAATCGGTCAATCACTTCCTGACGGGGAGCGCTCACATCGGCCGGCACCATAATCACGCCGACAATATCCTTTTGCAAGGCACGTTGGTGTCTGAGTTGGTAAAGGCTGTCCACAAAAACGTCCAGGCCTTTGTTACGGTATTCATAACGACCGCTAATCCCCACAAACAACGTATCCTCAGGCAACTCATAGCCAAACACAGCGCCAGCCACCTTGAGCAACTGACGACGGCTTAGGTTCCTGGCCCTGGAAGCCGCCCTGCCTTGTTTTACAAAGGAAGGCTCGAAACCGTTGGGGGTGACCACATCGGGCTCACATTCAAGCAGGCAGGCACATTCTTTGGCAGTAATGTCGCTGACTGTCGTAAAACAGTCGGCTTGAGCCGCCGATATTTTCTCCAGCGAGTGTTTGGAGATCATATTCAATTGCCTGGCCATCCTATCGCCCTGATAATCTGACAGAAAATCATATAATGGCAAATTATTGCCACAGATGGAACGACCTATGGAGGTCGCATGTGTTGTAAAGACCGTAGCCACCTTGGGCAGGAAATGCTTGCAGTAGAGCAGTCCCATACCAGTAGTCCATTCGTTGAAATGAGCAATCAACTGTTTATCTTCCAGCTGTTGATAGCGAATAAAACTGGCAATGACCTCCCCACAAGCCCAGGCAAACATACAAGACTCATCGTAATCACCGTAAGCTGGTAGGGAATCTACCCCAAACCAGGTCCACATATCGGTAAAAATGGCATTGCGTCGGGCATACACGTGGTCAAAATTGACCAGCACGACCAGGGGCTGTCCAGGCACATCCCAACGACCTATTCGAATGGGCAAACCCTCTTCGGCCGCCTTAGCCTTCCAACCGGTCAACAAACCGGGAAGTTCCCTGAAATCGGGTTGAGCTGTTTTACCTGCCAAATCAGGACCAATGAAAAGAATGGCATCCGGGTACAAGCGTTGCAAGGTCTCAGCCCTGGTGGATAGCACAGTGTAAATACCGCCCACCTTATTGCAAACCTCCCAACTAGACTCAAAGAGCCAATCGGGTACCCATTGTTTTTTTGGCATCAATCAATCTTCTTTATCGTAAAAACCAAGACTGCAAAGATAGGATTTTTTTTCCAATTGTCCAGACCTTTCGTTCACATTCTTAGCGGGAAAGGCCTGTTTTCAAAAATCAAAAAGTCACATCCAAACTCGCGCAAATACGCTATCTTTGCAGCCTAAACACCTTTCTCATGATGCAAGGATTTGCCCGGTTCATTCTTAAGGTCTGCGGCTGGACCTACAGTGTCCAAACACCCGATTACAAAAAATGCGTTCTGGTCGTGGCACCGCACACCAGCAACTGGGATTTCGTATGGGGCAAGTTGGGCTATACAGCCATGGGGCGCAACGCTAATTTCGCCATCAAACAGGAATGGCTGAAAGTCCCCATTTTCGGTTACGTATTGAAAAAACTGGGCGGCATCCCCGTCGACCGTAGTAAGGCCAGTCATTTTACCGACCATATTGCCGACATGTACAAGCAACGGGAGGTTTTCAACATCGCCATCACCCCCGAAGGCACCCGCAAACGCAATCCACGCTGGAAGCGCGGCTTCTACCACATAGCCATCAAGGCCCAGGTACCCATCATTCTGGTCATCATCGACTATGGCAAAAAGCACATGAGCCTCTCGGCCGAATTTACCCCCACTGGCGATGAGCAAGCAGACATGAAAGCCGTCATGAACCACTACAAGGACGTAGTTGCCAAACACCCGGAAAATTTCAGCATAGGAAATTAAGACCTGTCACCATGAGAGTCACCTTGATCCAAAACGACATCACCTGGGAACACCCTGAGGCCAATCTAATGTATTACGACAGCCTGTTGGCCGGATTAGCCGGAAAAACCGACCTGGCCGTATTGCCCGAATTGTGCACCACCGGTTTCAGTTTAAAAACAGCCAACCTGGCTGAGTCGGATGAAGGTATGAGTATGACTGCATTGAGCCGCATGGCCACCACTTACGGCATGGCCATTGCAGGCAGTTTCATGGGTTTGTCTTCAGATGGCCAAAGCGCTTTCAACCGAGGCTTCTTTCTACACCCCGACGGCCAACGTGACTTCAGCAACAAACGCCACCTTTTCCGGATGGGCGAAGAGCCGGCGCACTTCCTGCCTGGCGATGACAGAACCATCATCACCTATCAGGGTTGGAACATCCGCCTGTTGATCTGTTACGACTTGCGTTTTCCCGTCTGGTGCCGCAACATCGACAACGGGTACGACCTACTCCTGGTTTGTGCCAACTGGCCTGCACCAAGACGGCATGTCTGGAGCAGCCTATTGACAGCCAGAGCCTTGGAAAACATGAGTTACGTCTGCGGAGTCAACCGCGTGGGCACCGATGGCAAAGGCCTGAACTACACCGGTGATTCCTGCTTGATTAATGCCTATGGCACCATTCTGACCAACATCAACCCTGAGCAGGTACAGGTGGAAACGGTGGACATCGATTTGGAAAGCCTACGCCAATTCAGACAGAAATTTCCTGTCTGGATGGACGCAGACCGCTTTCAGATAAGCTAAGCTGAACGGCTTTATTTCCGTTTGTATTTGATGTATTTGGGCTCGGTGGGTGTGTATCCCGCCTTTTCCCACAGGCTGCTTGTAATCATCAAATCAGCACTGTAACGGTTGCAAGCAATGGGCACATTGTGGATACGGCATTGGCGCAGCAACATCTGAATATCGGCTTCATGCGGTTGAGCGTTCAAGTCATCAATCAGAAAAACAGCCAGGTCCACTTGTTTGCGTACCACCAAGGCAGCAATCTCAGCATCACCGCCCAACGGCCCTGAGTTCATGCAAGTCACATCAGCCTTGATGCCTTTCTTTTCAAATGCTTCCCGAACAAGGCTGCCGGTTGTGCCTGTACACACCAGACGGTGCTGCGACAGAAATTCGGCGTTAAAAATAGCCCACTCCACCAAGTCGGCTTTACGGTGGTCATGTGCCACCAATGCAATGGTTAATTGTTTCATTCGTTCTACATAAATTACAGTCTACAACAGGGCAGCCACAAAACACCAGGCAATCACCCCACCGCAGACCAGTTTTAAAAAAATACCGGCAAAAAAGCCCAGGAAAGCCCCCATAGCCTGCCGTATCGACAGCCAGAAGGAATGACCCTCGGTCAAACCACCCAGGAAAGCCCCCACAAAGGGGCCCAGGAGGATACCGGGCAAACCGGCAAAAAAACCGAACAACAAACCCAGGCTCGCACCCACGACAACCCGACGGCCACCGCCAAGCTTTTTGGTACCCCATACGGGTAATATGCTATCCAGGAGGGACACCACGAGCATAAACAAGCCTGTCCACAACACGGTACTCCAGGACAACTCATCGGCAGCCCGCTCGGTGAATTTGAGCAAGAGCAGCCCCAGCCAACTGACGGGCAAACCGGGAAGGACGGGCAAGACAGAACCGGCTATTCCCACCAGCACCATCAATGCACCCAGGATTATGATCAGAATATCCATGATTGATCGATTATGACAAAAGTACCAAAAAAAAACGGCTGATTGTATGTCAAACCCATGAATACCGTGTTACAA
This sequence comes from Bacteroidales bacterium, assembly GCA_012718945.1. GTDB lineage: Bacteria > Bacteroidota > Bacteroidia > Bacteroidales > UBA1402 > UBA8389. The sequence goes on along the minus strand of JAAYBL010000158.1, from coordinate 21,960 downwards.
GAGGCATCAAAGGTAACTACGTCGTCTTGATTGTGATCAAATCATCCAGTTTGGTGGTGTAACAAGGCGACAGCCGCTCGTTTTTGAGTTTCCAGGTCTTGCCATAACCCTGAGCGGCCACCCTCACTTTATAAGTCCCCATGCTGTCGTTGAGTTTGTCTACCGCCTCCAGCAGACGTCGCTGCCTGCCCCTGTCCACTGTATCGAACAGATCGCTCTGTAGAGGAGTGTCGGGCACAATGTCGGTGATGATCACACCGGCCTTCTTATACCGGTAGCCTTCTCTGAAAAGATCCTGGAGCAGCAACTTGGCATATTCAATAAGCTCGGTCGTGCAAGCCGTCGGCAAAGGCAGTTTCAACTGACGACTGTTCACATACTGAGCATCACGCTCACTAAAGGGATTGGTCATCACAAAGACCAGCATTCCAGTAGCGCAGGAGTGCTGCTTCCGCAGTTTAGCCGCGCAGGAAGCTGCAAAGTTCGACACAGCCTCAAACACATCCTCAAACCGGGTGAGTCGGTTACCAAAACTACGTGAGGTGCAAATCTGCTGCTTGGCGGCCGCAGTGTGTTCCAACTCCAGACAGGGCTCCCCATTCAATTCTGCCCACATCCGCTCCCCAACCACTGTCATATGGCGGCGAACCCAACTCCTTGAGCACTGGGAAAAATCATAGGCCGTAAGTATGCCCTGGTTTTGCAGGAAAGCTGTATATCGGCGACCGATACCCCAGACATCCCCGACAGCCATACCCTTAAGTGCCTTGATCCGCTTTTCTTCCGTATCAATGATGCAAACACCCTTGTAGCCCTTGAACTTCTTGGCGTATTTGTTGGCCACTTTCGCAAGGGTCTTTGTTGGAGCCACCCCCATACTCACCGGTATCCCCGTATTCTTACGCACTGTATTGACGATGGTGCGTCCATAAACGGACAGATCAGTATAATCATACCCCCTGAAATCGAGGAAAGCCTCATCAATGGAATAAACCTCCAATTGGGCAGCAAAACCGGCCAGGGTCTTCATTACCCGATTAGACATATCCCCGTACAGTGAGTAGTTGGAAGAAAAAACAGCCACCCCCTTTTCTTCAATCATATCCTTGATCTGAAAAGCCGGCACCCCCATGGGTATACCCAGATTCTTGGCCTCCTGCGATCGAGCCACCACACAGCCATCGTTGTTGGAGAGCACGACGATGGGCACGTTTTGCAGCGAAGGGTTGAACACCCGTTCACAGGAAGCGTAAAAATTATTGCAGTCAACCAGGGCAAACATGGCAGCAAATGGATTCAGAGGGGCATCCTTCAAAGATACACCAATAAATACTTTTCACCATAAAAAAAAGGGTGTCTCTTTTGTTTCCAAACCATCGGATTAATTCGTACATTTGAAGGCGCAACAACTCCTTTTCTCCTGTATTTCAAGCAGATTACCACTCCATCTGCAGTCTCAACACAAACTGACAAGCATGGAAAACACACAAGCAACAGGATTTCGTGCCGAAATAAAACAACGAATAAGCGATATTCATCGGGAAACGCAAAACTTACCGTACATCAAAGCCCTACTCCAAAACGATCTACCCAAGATAGCCTACGTTGGGTATCTCAAAGGAATGGCCATCGTATATGGAGCATTGGAACAACAACTGCTGGGTCAGGATGGACTCATCCTTAAACCCTACCTGAACAACTACTTGCGTAAGCTACCGCTGTTGCTGGCCGACCTTGAAGCATTGGATGGTTGCCACACCCCCGACATCCTGCCAGCCGTCGGTCAGGCCTTGGGCATGGCAGATACCATTCTAGTACACAGTGTCAGTAGGCCCTACACCCTACTGGGCTATCTCTATGCATTGGACGGTGCCCTCAACGTAGGAAGCATCCTGAAGAGACACGTCACCATCTCCCTGGGCTTGAGCGGAGAAACCGGCATCCGTTATTTTTCTTCTTTTGGCTACAATTTCAGGGACTTCTGGATGAATTACCTCCAGTTACTCGATAGTAAACTACCCGACGATGCAGCCAAGGAAGCCGTTATCGAAGGGGCAGAAGAAGCCTTTAAAGGATTGACCGCCTTTTATGGAGCACTTTACCCCATAGACGAGGCCAGCATGGGCATTCACATTACATCCTTGAACCCCGAAGCGGGTCATTTACCCATCACCACCGACCCCCACGAAATCGAGGCCGCCATAAAGGCAGGCCTGGCTTGCTGGAACCATTACCCTTTTTTTGAAGAACGTTTTGGAGAGCGGGGACGGCGTTTTGCCATCAGTGACGCTGCCTGGCTAATCGGGCTCAGTGAAATTCCCCTGGAGATAGCCGCTAATCAAGCACGCTGGCTATCCAATTTTCTCTCCATCAGAGGCATGCCCTCTATCATCATCGAAATGCAGCTTCACACCCTCCACCACGAGTTGGGCCAACGTTCACCACACAACAAACCCCGGTACAAACACCTTCTCGAGATTGCCAAAATCTTGAAAAGTGACCGATTGGGCATTTTCGACCAGAGCACCTTCATCGAGGCTGATCGAATGTTTGAAACCCAATTGCAAAAAAACAACGTGACCAACAGGCATCTCCTGCAATTAGCCTTGCATATGGGCAGCCTGATAGCCAGCTCATTGGCCGATGCTACTCTTGGACAACAAGTATCGAGAAGCGCCATGAAGGCATGGCTGACCGACGAATCCCTCTTTCCTCCTACGTGGATAGCCGCGGTAGAAGCCACGTATGAGATGCTCGAATCACATAGAAAGTCAGCGCCTATCCAAGGGATGAGGGCCCATTCACCGGCGTAGCCACGAGTATTTCAGCCGGTTCCTTAGGTGGGGCTCCTTCCAACCAGGCTTTTTCATCGCCCGGTTTGAGAATGTAGGGCATTCGTTGCTTGGAGTTGTGGATGGTAGCCATGAGTTCATTGGCCGGTCTGGTGATAATGGTATAGGTCGGCACCAACAAACCCGTACCCGGTTGTTTCCATACATTCCACAAGCCGGCGAAAGCAAAGGGTTGTTCATCGGGCAATGTAATCAGGTACCCCTGCTTTTGCTTTCCCTTTGGGTCCAACCATTGCCATTCATAAAAGCCATTGGCCAGCACCAAACACCGATTGGCCACATAGGGTTTAAACGAGGGCTTTTCGTACAGGGTTTCCAATCGGGCGTTCAGGGTATTCTTCCTGAAGGATTCGTCTGAAGCCCAGGCCGGCATCAGTCCCCAACCAAAGAGACGAATCTTGTCGGGTTTGTCGTTGGCAATCACCGGCGTAAGCGGATGAGCAAATCCGTTGAACCGTTCGGTCGGCTCAAAATCATCCATCTCCAAGGGATCGGCCTGGTAATGACGTTTCAGTTCAGAAACCGACAGGGTAAGGCGGGAAAAGAAGCACATAAGACTGTATGATTACCTGATAGCACTACGTCTACGATGATGGTGATGATCCTTGATGGAATAGGTCACCACCCCCCAAATGCAAAAATGGTTGGCTTCTGTGACCCGTATAGGTTTAAAGGCGGGATTGGCTGGCACAAGGTACACGACCTCCTTCTCAATCTGAATATACTTGAGGGTAAATTCTCCATCAAGAAAACAGACCACGGTATCACCATCTTTGGGTTCCAGGGATTTATCGATGACGAGCAAATCACCATCTTCAATACCCGCATCCACCATAGAAGTACCCCTCACTCGTCCAAAAAACGTACTGGAGGGGTTCTCAATCAAGGTTTTGTTCAAGTCCAGACTGAGGTCGATGTAATCCTGCGCCGGACTGGGGAAGCCGGCAGCAATGCCCCCTTCCACCATAGGCAACGCCTGTTCGCTCTCCACATCAGCCTTGAAGAGGTCAAGCGCAGGCAACTTTATCCGTTTATTCATCTACAAACTTACCGTTTGAGTTTAACGTAGCAGGGGCTGTCCCTGTCACAAACGATCTTGCCGTCTACCAGTTTCAACTCAGCCACCTGCAACCTGGTGATCTTGGGTGTCTGATGCACGAAATAATACACAAAGGCCCGCTTACCACTGACCACAACGTCGCAGTGTTGGCCCTTAGCCCCATCATCCTGCCCCTTACCCGGCTCCCTGAGAATGTTTTCCGGCTGACGGACCCAGTTCACCAGGTCGTCCGAGCGGTATACGCCGAGGCCGTCCCAATTGTCCACCAGCATCCAGTTCGTTCCTTGCCAGCGAAACACCTTGGCCCCTTCGCCACCTTTGTCGCCCACAACCCTGCGTCCGCTGTCTGTCCAGTTGTAGAGATCTGGACTGTCCGCATAATACATGGATTTGCCAGCCCTTTCGTTGTTGTAATACATACGCCAGTTACCATCAGGCAAACGAAAGACAGAGGCATCAATAACCCGATCGGAAGCCAACTTGAGGGTTGATTCATACCGCCAGTGCAGCAAATCGTCACTGGTAAGATGGATAATATCTCTGGGGTGGCGCCAATCGGTGAACACGCCAGGCACATAGGTCAGGTACATATGATACAGCCCTTTGTGGTACACCACATCGGGCGCCCAGTGAGTATACCCTTCCGTAGGTCGATAATCGATGTCACAGGTATCCAAATAGGTCCAATTGGCCCCATCGTCTGAGACAGCCACGCCAATGCGGGTGCCGTGAACCCAGGCAACACCTTCCAAGCCTTGAGCGGTGGCCCTGCGGTTGGTATAAAGCATGTACCAACGTTTGGCTGTTCGGTTCCAAATGACCACAGGATCGGCGGCTCCGTCATAGATGGGGTCCACGAACAGGGGTTTAGGCGCCAACCAACCTTGTTTGGTCTTTTTGGCTTGTTGTTTTTTGATTGTCGTTTTTGACTGTTTGCCAACCTCAACTGACTGAGCGATAATGGGCAGCGTAAACACCAGGCAGCCTGCCAATACGAGCAGACAACGGTGCATTTTGGATGTGACTTGTCTTTGCATAACAGCACAAATATAGCGATTTGCCACCTAATTTTTAGGGGCTTTTTGTGTACTTTTGGATCCAAGTCCATAAGTTCCTCTACCATGCCTACTCAGCAACCAACCACGCCAACCATCTTGATTACGGGAGCCGGAGGGTTTGTAGGAGGCCGTTTGGTAGAAAGCGCTCTAGAGCAGGGTTGGACAGTGTGGGCAGGCACCCGCCGCAGCAGCCTGCCAGACAATAACCGATCGGATTCGTCAACAAAGCCATCCAACCTGCATCTTATTCACCTGGACTATGAGCACCCAGAGCACCTGCAGGAACAAATCGCCCAGGCGCCACGCTGGCAGTACGTGATTCATTGCGCCGGTCTCACCCGCAGTGTCAATCCATCTGACTACGCATTGGTCAACACCACCTACACCCTCAACCTGGCCCAGGCCTTGATGGACACCGGCAAAGCGCCAGACAAGTTCCTGTTCATGAGCAGCCTGGAAGCTATCGGCCCCGGTGACGACGATCCCCTCAACCCCATCACGCTCAACAGTCCACCGCAGCCAGTGTCAGCCTACGGGCGGAGCAAACTCGCCGCCGAGGAAGGTTTGAAGACCATCAAAGGACTACCTTGGCTCATCCTGCGCCCCACCGGCATTTACGGACCCGGCGACAAAGATTACCTGGCCATGGCCAAGCTGGTGAAGTCAGGTTTGGCTCCAACGTTGGGCCTGACCCCTCAACGGCTAAGCTTTCTATACGTTGAAGACCTGGTTGAACTTTGTTGGTTGGCATTGACATCAGCCGTTTCTGGCAAAACCTGGTTGGTCGCCCACCCTGCCATCGTCGAAGACAGGGATTATGTAGACCTTTTACAGGACTTGTTTCACAAACATCGGGTACTAAAAGTCAGGATACCCCTCAGCCTGGCCAGGGTAGTCGCCGCCTTGGGCGAAGGCCTGGGGCGCCTCAGTGGCAAGTCGGTGTTAATCAACCAGGATAAGTACCGAATTATGGCCGCCAGAAACTGGTCCTGCAACATCACCGCACTGCAAGAAGCGGTGGGTTACACCCCCCCCACCGATCTACGTACAGGATGGATAAAAACACTGGCATGGTATCGTCAACATGGTTGGTTGTGAATTCAAAAAAATGTACTTTTGCCACGATAAACGAATCTACACCATGCCAGACACACTTTTCATCATCCTAGGCTTTCTCGCAGGAGGCCTATTGGGAGGCGCTCTGGGATGGTTATTGGGTAAAGACAGGCAAAAAAACCGAAGCAACGCCACCTTGCTCGAATTAACCAAACTCCTTTCGACCGCTGAATCAGAATCGGCTCACACCAAAGCCCTTCTTGAAAATCTCAAACAAGAATTCAGCACCCTCAAACAAACCTTCAACAACAACCAGGCACAACTCAATGACGCCACCCGTCGAGCCTTGTTTTTAGAAGCCGAAAACAGAAACCTGCAAGATAAATTAGCCTCCCAGCACAAGGAATTTGATGCCTTGCGTGAAAAATTCACCCTGGAATTCCAAAACGTTGCCAACCGCATTTTCGATGAAAAGACCAAACGGTTCAACGAACTCAGCGGCGAACGCCTGGACACCCTGTTGAACCCCTTGACCAACAACTTGAAAGAATTCAAGGAGAAAGTGACTGAGGCGTATGACAAAGAAGCGCGGGAGCGATTCTCACTGACCAAGGAAATCGCCAACCTGATGGAGCTAAACCGTCGCATCAGTGATGAAGCAAACAACCTGACCCAAGCCTTGAAAGGCGACAACAAAATGCAGGGCGACTGGGGCGAGATGATTTTGGAAAACATCCTGGAGGCCTCCGGTTTGAGAGAAGGGGTGGAATACGTGATTCAAACCTCACTCAGGGAAGACGAAGGAGACCTGACCTCCAATCAAGCCACGGGCAAAACCATGCGCCCCGATGTCGTGGTTCATTATCCAGGAGAGCGTGACGTCATCATCGATGCCAAGGTTTCCCTTACAGCCTATAGCCAATACGTAGCCACAGACGACCCCAAGGAAAAAGAGGCCTTCCGCAAGGAGCACCTGCGTTCAGTCAAAAACCACATCGACGAATTGAACAAAAAGGATTACGCCGGTTACGATGTCAAAGCCCTGGAGTTTGTCATGATGTTTATACCCAACGAACCTTCCTACAACCTGGCACTTCAAGCCGACCCTACTCTTTGGGAATACGCCTACCACAAAAAGGTGGTCATGATGAGTCCCACCAACTTGATTGCCGCCTTGCGCATGGCCATGGATCTATGGAAACGCGAATTCCAGGTGCGCAACATCCAAACCATCGTCAAACAAGCGACCCTGCTTTATGAAAAGTTCGTGGGCTTTGCCACCAATTTCGAAAAGATAGGCCAGGAGATTAACGCCGCTCAAAAGGTATACAACGATGCCTATGGCCAACTGACGGCCGGACCGGGCAACCTGGTCAGACGCGTGGAACAACTCAGGAAGCTGGGCTTGTCACCCTCCAAAACCATACCAAATCGCTTTATAGATCCTCACCAAACTAACTCTAACACTAATCAAATCGACTCATGAAACGACGAACCGTTGGCATTCACGAAAAGCTACCACTTTTACAAAGCCTACCTCTTAGTCTCCAGCACCTTACTGCCATGTTCGGTGCCACCATCCTGGTGCCCATATTACTGGGTATCAATCCGGCCATCGCCCTGTTGATGAACGGTATCGGAACATTAATCTACAGTTGGGTAACCAAAGGTGGAATCCCCGCCTACCTGGGGTCCAGCTTTGCGTTCATCGCCCCCGTCATGCTCATCATGACCCAGCACGGAGGCTTTGCCCATGCACAGGCCGGCTTTATCTTTTTCGGACTCTTTTTCATCCTCATATCCTGGGTGGTCTACAAGTGGGGCATCCGTTGGATTGATGTCGTCATGCCGCCAGCCGTCATGGGTGCCGTCGTTGCCATCATCGGACTGGAATTAGCTCCTGTAGCCGCAGACCAGGCCGGATTACTAGCTGGAGAAGCCACTGACAAGAATGTCCTGCTGGTATCCATGTTCACCTTGGCCGTTGGCATCATCGGAACCGTCGTGTTCAAGGGCTTCCTACAAGTCATCCCTATCCTGATAGCTGTCGTAGCTGGTTATATCCTGGCCTTGTGCATGGGTATGGTAGACACTGCCGCCATCAGTAATGCAGCCTGGTTTGCCCTGCCCAAATTCCAGGCACCCGTGTACGATACCACATCCATACTGATCATCGCACCAGCCTGCCTGGTCGTGCTTGCCGAACACATCAGCCACTTGATCGTAACCAGTAAGGTGACAGGAGAAGACCTCATGGACAAACCAGGGTTGCACCGCTCACTGTTAGGTGATGGTATTAGCAATGTCATTTCAGGTTTTACCGGTTCACCCCCCAATACCACCTATGGTGAAAACATCGGCGTTATGGCCATCACCAGAGTCTATTCCGTTTGGATCATCAGAGGGGCTGCTATCTTGGCCATGATTTTCTCCTGTATCGGCAAAATTGCCGCAGCCATCTCCAGCATTCCCGTGGCCGTCATGGGTGGTATCACAATTTTGTTGTACGGTGTGATTGCTGTCCAGGGATTGCGTATCTTCGTTGAACAAAAAGTCGATTTCAGCAAAAACAGCAACATGGTACTTGGCGCCATCACCTTCGTGATTGGTATCAGCGGTGCCAGCATCATGTTAGGTTCTGTACAGTTGAAAGGGATGGCCTTCGCAGCCGTTGTTGGCATTGTGCTCTCCCTCCTCTTCTGGGGCTTTAAAAAGCTCGGTTGGATGAATGATTAATAACCTTCAATGAAAGGGGTGGTATCCTATTTCGGAAGGTTACCACCCCTTTCTCGTTTATACACTTCAACTCAACAACATGAAAACAACCCGGTTCTTTGTTGGTGCTTGCTTACTCACAAGCGTTGCACTTTTCAGCAGTTGCGAAATCTTGCAGCAATTGGCCACAACAGGTATACCCAATACCAGTCAAGGCAAGGTCGTCTACAGTGATACGGAAGGGTTGAAAGAAGCCTTGACCGTTGGCATTACAAACACGGTCAAACGGGTCAATCAGCCCGATGGTTATGCCGGGGATGCCTTGCTCAAAATCTTGTTACCGGCCGAAGCCGCCATCATCACGGACAACATCAAGTTAATACCTGGCGGAGAAGCCCTGATTGACGATGTAGTTTTGAGACTAAACCGGGCTGCCGAAGATGCAGCAGCCAGTGCGGCCCCCATCTTCATCGGCGCCATCAAAAAAATGACCTTCCAGGACGCCACAGCCATCTTATTCGGTCAGCAGACAGCCGCCACCCAATACCTGAAAACCAACACCAGTGCTCAACTGGTCACCGCCTACAAGCCCATCATGACGTCGTCGCTCGACAAGGACCTGGTGGGTGGCATCTCCGCCAACACCGCCTGGAACAGTCTGACCACTGCCTTCAACAAAGTGGCCAATTCAACGGCCGGAAAGGTCTATGGTTTGACGCCGGTCACCACCGACCTCAGCACCTACGCCACCAACAAAGCCCTCGATGGTTTATTCCTCAAGGTGGGTCAGGAAGAGGCCAACATCCGAACGAATGTGGCAGCACGGGTAACCCTCATCCTGAAGCAGGTTTTTGCAAAACTAGATTGATACATTTTCACCCCTAAAAAAGGATATTTCACCCCTAAAAGGCTGGTTTCGCCCCCTCTGACGCCCATCAGACCCTTTGAGTTGCAGAGCTGTCGCAAGCTCGCTTTCTTTGTGAAAAATACATCTACTCACATGGAAAAGCGATACAGTGTAATCACAGCCAGCGGCAGTTACATTCCCCCTGTCAACGTCCCCAATCAGGCCTTTTTGAACAGAGAGTTTTACGATAACGAAGGCCAACGTTTAGCGAGTCCCACCCATGACATCATAGAAAAGTTCAAGGAAATCACCACGATTTCCCAGCGAAAATATGTGCCAGACGACCTGACCACCTCAGACATCGCAGCCCTGGCTGCCAAAAGCGCTCTGGAGTCCTCAAACACTGATCCAGAAACCCTTGACTACCTGATCGTTGCACACAACTTTGGAGACACAAGCCCCAAAGTAGGCAAATCCGAGTACGTTCCCTGTCTGGCCGCCAAGGTTAAACAGAAACTGGGCATCAACAATCCCGACACCGTGGCCTACGACATCGCTTTTGGTTGTCCCGGATGGCTGCAGGCCATGATACAAGCCGATTATTACCTGCGATCGGGCGACGCCAACCGGATTATGGTCATTGGTGCAGAAGTACTGTCCAGGGTCAGCGACCCTCACGACAGAGACAGCATGATTTACGCCGATGGAGCCGGCGCCGTGATTCTGGAAGCCAAAACCAGTTCCACGCCCATTGGCATCCTGGCTCACAAGGCACAATCAGACTCCCTTCACTACAGCAACATGCTGCGGATGGGACGATCCTACAAACCCGACTACGGGGCAGAAGGCAATCACTTCTTGAAAATGAACGGGCGAAAACTCTACCAATACGCCTTGGAGAATGTGCCATTGGCCGTCAAATCCTGTCTGGATAAAGCAGGCATTTGCCTGAAAGACATTCAAAAAGTCCTGATACACCAGGCCAACGGCAAGATGGACGAAGCCATCCTGAAACGATTGTTCCGCTTGTATGGAGAGAAGGAAATACCGGCAGACCTCATGCCCATGACCATTGCAGACCTGGGCAACTCATCCGTTGCCACCCTGCCAACGCTCTACGACTTACTACAAAAAAACAAACTGGAAGGCCAGACAATCCACCAAGGCGACACCCTCCTGTTTACGTCAGTAGGCGCCGGCATGAGCATCAACGCCCTGGTTTATCGAGTGGCGTAGACCGAGCAAATAATTCCCCGGCCAACAAACGCAATGTGATTTCAGATATCTTGGTCTGATACAACGCTTTGAGTTTTCTATCGGAAGCGTTCAGATAGGACAATTGATAATCTCTGAACTCTATCCCGGCCAACGAACCCAGCCTGTATTTTTCCATGGCGGCTTCCAGGTTCATGGAGGCAGCATCCCGGTTTTGCTCCTCAAAATCGATCATCCGCAGGTTGTTCATGTACACGTTGTACAGCTGCAGCAATTCACTTTCCACCTGCTGACGCGCCGATGTCAACTCCAGGTTGGCATTGGCCGCTTCCAGTTTGGCATTGGCTACCTTGCGGTTTACCTCAAAGCCCTTAAACAAAGGCACCGTTAGCGTCAGCCCAGCGTTGAGTCCATTGCTTTGATCGTACTTTGCAGGCAGGTAAGGCGATTGGCTTAGATTAAGCCCGTAGCCCGCAGAGGCACGCAACAAAGGCAAACGCTCAGCTTTAGCCAGTTTGGTATCCAACAACGCCACCTGTTCACCCGTTTCGATCGACAACAACGATGTATTCTGCTCCATGGCCGAAGCCATCAAATTCTCCAGATTCAACGTCGGCGCCGGTATGATGGCATCTTCTATCACGTAATGGCTGGTCAACGGCACATTCATCAGGCGATTCAGCTCGATGTAGGCGTTTTTGAGCAACTCACGTTGCAACAACAAGGAAGATGAATCGCTGTTCAAGTAAATGCCAGCCTGTTTGTATTCCAAGCCAGAATCAGCCCCGATGCGGTAGCGTGTCAACGCCTGTTGATACCGTTCCTGGGATATGGACACCAGTTCTTGAAGCAGGTTGACCTGGTTATGTAATGTGATGATGTAGTAGTACTGTTCAGAAATGGCCTTTACCAAATTTTCGGCCACAGCCATGTATTGATACCGACCTTGCTCCAGTAAGACCCGCTGTTTTTCTGATGTGGCAAACATGGCCAGACCATCAAACAACGTCCAATTCACATTCAGGCTGTTACGCCAGGCATTTGAACGACTACGACCTCCAAGCAAATCACCGTCAGCCTGGTAGGTCGACGTTGACAGATTAGACCCTGTCTGGGCTGAAGTGATGTCCACCGTGGGCAAAAAGGGAGCAGCCGACACGTTGTTGTCAGCCATTTTCAAGGTATTGGATGCCATGACCATCGAGTGATTGCGCTCAAGCGCCATATTGATGCAAGCCTCCAACGACAGCAAAGAGTCTTTGGCAATGGCAGTCTGGCCCAACACCCCTGTTTGTGATAGAATCGTCACAAACAAGCAGAGCACGAAACCCTTACGATTCATCCCATTATTCATACTGATTATGCTCATTCCTGTGATTCAACAATTGATTGACGATTGACTGCCGGGTTATTTCCAGGCTCGTCAACAGCATTTTCATCCAACGACACGCGAACCTTGGACGATGAAATGTAGGCGTACATGGCCGGAATGATGTACAAGGTGAAGAAGGTGGCAAAAACCAGCCCTCCGGCCACAGCCACACCCATGGATACGCGGCTTTCAGCACCGGCTCCAGTGGCAAAAACCATGGGCAAGATACCCAGAATGGTCGACAAACTCGTCATCAGGATAGGCCTGAAACGAGAACTGGCCGAATCCAGGATGGCGTCCATTTTTGAGAGGCCAGCCATTTTTCGCTGGTTGGCAAATTCCACCATCAATATACCATTCTTTGACACCAGACCGATCAACATGATCAAGCCGATCTGACTGAAAATATTCATGGTTTGGTCAGCCATTTTCATCGACAACAACGCTCCAAACAAAGCCAACGGTACGGTGAACATGATGATGAGCGGATCCCTGAAACTTTCAAACTGAGCGGACAAGACCAGATAAATCAAGACAAGCGCCAACATAAACGCAAAGACCAAGCTTGACGAGCTTTCCACAAAATCTTTGGACTGACCGGACAGGGTCGTTGAATAATGGTCAGGATCGAGCACCTCATCGGCTATTTTATCCATTTCGGTGATACCTTGTCCCAACGTATACCCCTTGGCCAGGGAGGCCGATACAGTGGCTGATACAAAGCGGTTGTACCGATAGAGTTGAGGGGGCATGCTGCTTTCCTCCATCGTAATCAAGTTGTCCAGCTGGATCAGATTGCCGGCGTCGCTTCTGACATAAATATTCGCCAAATCGACAGGACGGTTGCGTTGTCCCTCGTCCAACTGACTCAATATCTGATATTGCTTACCATTGCGAATAAAATAACCGATGCGTTGCTCACTCATGGTCAACTGCAAGGTTTGCGCGATGTTCTGGATGGAGACACCCATCATGGACGCCTTCTCCCTGTTGATGCTCACGCTCAATTCAGGCTTGGTAAATTTGAGATTTTCATCCGCGTTGGCAAAAACGGGGCTTTTATAGACAGCATCCATGAAGACCGGCAAGGCAGACTTCAAGGAGTCAAGGTTGCGGGCCTGGATAACGTATTGCACCGGCATCCCTCCCCGTCGTCCACCAAACGTTTGTTGCTGCGTGACAAAGGTTTTTGCCCCTGTAAACGTGGAAACCAACGGCGTAATGTCATCAGCAATTTCTTGTTGCGAGCGTTCTCGCTGGTCGGGACTCAGCAGGGAAATCTGGAAATTGGAACGGTTGCGCGATCCCAATCCCACCATCTGCATAAACTTGTCCTTTTCAGGTATCTTATTGACCAATGAATCATAGAGTTGATCCGAATAGCGCAACATGTAATCGTAGGTGGCACCCTCCTGCCCTGTACTCGACACCGTAATCTGTGAACGGTCTTCCAGAGGAGCCATTTCCGATGGTATCCTGGCCCAGAGGTAAATAATCACACCAAAGGCCACCACAAGGAAAGCTGGTGCTATCCAACGGCGCTTCATAAACGCCCCCAGACTGCTTTGATAGACCCTGTTCAATCCCACGAAGAAAGGCTCCGTGACACGGTAGAACCAGCCTTGACTGGCACTGGCTTTCAGCATCTTACTGGAAATCATGGGCGTAAACGTAAGAGCGACAAACGCAGAAATGACCACGGCCCCAGCGATCACGATGGAAAATTCCCTGAACAAACGTCCCGTCACCCCTTCCAGGAAAATAATGGGGAAAAAGACAGCCACCAGGGTAATGGTCGTAGCAATAATGGCAAAAAAGATTTCTTTGGATCCCTTGATGGCCGCTTCCTTGGGGGGCACACCCTTCTCAATGCGGGTATAAATGTTTTCCATCACAATGATGGCATCGTCCACCACCAGCCCAATAGCCAATACCAACGCCAACAATGTGAGGATATTAATGGTAAAGCCAGCCAGGTACATCACAAAGAAGGCTCCGATCAACGAGATGGGGATGGCCAGAATAGGAATCAAGGTAGTCCGCCAGTTGCGCAGGAAAAGGAAGATGATCAAGACAACCAGTATAAAAGCCTGGATAATGGTCATTTTTACCTCATCGATGGATTCACGGATAAAAATGGTGTTGTCAAATCCAACACCCACTTCGATGTCAGCAGGCAAGCTCTTTTTCAATTCCTCCACCGCCTTTTCAGCCTCGTCCACAATATCAATGTAGTTGGCTCCTGGTTGAGGCACCAGCACGCAAGCCACCATAGGGATACCGTCCCTTTTCAAAATGGAGCGGGTATTTTCGGCATCCACTTCGGCCACACCAATATCGGAAAAACGGACGATCCGCTCCCCGTTTCTGGTGATGATGAGTTGGTTGAAGTCTTCCACCGTACGAAGACGGCCCAAGGTCCTTACGGTCAACTCCATGGTGGAGCCCTCCACCGTACCGGACGGCAATTCGATGTTTTCACGGGTCACTGCCTGTCGTACATCAAGCGGCGTCAAGGCATAGGCGGCCAGCAGCATGGGATCCATGCGCAAACGGATGGAATACCGCTTGGAACCCCATACGTTCACGGCACTCACTCCACTGATGGTTTGCAACCGCTCCTTGAAATTGACTTCAGCATATTCACTCAGGTCAATGATATCCCTGGTGGCGCTTTGTAAAGTAACGCTGTAAATAGGTTGCGCATCGGCATCATTCTTTTCCACGACAGGCGGATCCACGTCCTGAGGCAAACGCCGCATGGCTCCTGAAACCTTGTCTCTCACGTCATTGGCAGCCGTCTCAAGATCGACTTCCAACGTAAACTCCACATTGATGAAACTACTGCCATCACGGCTGGAGCTGGAGATGGAACGGATGCCCGGTATCCCGTTGACCGCAGCTTCCAAGGGCTCAGTAATTTGTGTTTCAATAACATCCGCGTTGGCACCCGGAAACGAGGTTCGCACCGAAATAATGGGATTGTCCACACTGGGGTAGTCCCTGACGCCCAACGCTGCATAACCGATGGCACCAAAAATCACGATAACCAGACTCAACACGGTCGCCAGCACCGGTCTATTGATCGTGAGGGAAGAAAGACTACTCATCGTGATTATAAATTATTGATGATCACCGGCATATCTTCTTTCAACTGCATGATACCCGTTGTCAGCAGGGTATCACCAACCTCAACACCGGCTGTAATCTCCAGTTTCTCTGTCGTTCGGTTGCCCGTCTGCACATAGGAACGGAAGGCCTTGCCCCCTTTCAGGAGCCAGACAAAACGCCCGTTTACGTCGGGCACGACAGCCTGACTGGGTACAAAAAGGCTACGCTGGTTACTACCAGTTTGGATGGTGACCCTGGCCGACATACCAGGTTTAAGCAAGCCTTCTTTATTGTCGAACTGTGCTCTGAGCAGGATGGTTCGGGTGGCAATATCAATCTGAGGATCCATGGCATAGATGGAAGCCTGAAATGTACGGCTCACCCCTTCAACCGTAAAAGACGCTTGTGTACCGACCAACTTGGAGGCGATGTATTTTTCAGGGATGGAGAATTCCAGTTTCAATTTAGCCATATCCACCATATCGGCGATGTTGGAACCGGGTTGCAGGAAAGCACCTTCACTAACCTGGCGAAATCCGATCACCCCGTCGAAAGGCGCTTTGATCTTCATCTTGTCAATGCGAATCTTCAATTCCTCAATGTCTTGTTTCAACACGTTGAATTCTGTCTGCACTTTGTCGTAGTCTTCACGACTCACTGCGTCTTTTTCCAATAAAATCTTTTGTCGCCGAAGCCGTTGTTCCAACAGGGTATACTGATATTCAGCCCTGGTGAGCTGGGTCAACAATTCATCGTCGTTGAGCTTGACAAGCACAGTGCCCTTGCGGATAAACTGGCCTTCGTTGAAATTCACCGCCGTGACACGGCCGGATAATTCACTCATTACCTGAACCTTCTCATTTGCCACCAGGGTACCAAGGCGTGTAAGGCCACTTTCGCCGGTTTCATAGGCCACCACATGGCCGGATACGGGCAGCGCACGCTGTCCCGGCCCACCTGGACCACCTTTACCAGCGGCACGTCCCATTTCGGACGAACGTTCCGTTGTGTTCATGGGATCTTTACCCGACACACTATTATACAGTAAAACAGCCCCTGCACACAGCAAAGGCACCCCGATGTATAGGAGGTATTTGATGGTAGATTTCATAGAATAACAACTTACCCTTCGACCGCTGTGGAGCATCAGGGTTTAATCAAAATGGAAAATAGACAACGAAAGTGGTCAGTCCTCCAGAAAATAATTAATGGTGGTCACCACCCGTACCGTCTTGATGTAGGGCGTGTTGGCATCCCTGTCATTGATGGAGAATTGGCCCTGATCGGCCGAGCGGATTTTTCCCAGTTTACTGTTCGAATCCTTGGCAAATTTTTCAGCCGCCGCTCTAGCGTTTTGGGTCGCTTCCTCGATCATTTCAGGCTTGATGGTGTTCAACCCTGTAAACAAGAACTGTTTTTGAAAGCGGTAATCGTCACCCGACAAGGCTATACCTTTATTCAGTAGTTCACGCTGATCCTGCATTAACAAACGCACCTTATCTACCTGCGTGGAAAAAACGGTCACAACAGACGTTGCATTGTAACGGTAACGTACCCCTTGGCTCACGTAACGCTCCGCCTCCATATCAATGATTTCAGGTGCCGAAAGCGTGATCTCATCCTCTGTCAACCCGTTGGCCTTCAAGAAATCCACAATAGCTTTGTTTTTGGCCACCAGGGCTGCATTGACAGCCTGCAAGTCGTCACCGACCTCCTTATACATCAATGGCCAGATGACCCTGTCGGCCACCACTTCTTTTTCGGACAAACCTTTAACAGCCACGATTCTATCCATGGCCTTAAACGAGGTAATGCCACTTTTAATGAACAAGCCCAGCAATACCAGGCCCAATCCAACGCACAAGCCGGCGAACGCCACTTGGTACTTTTGTCTTTGTGTTTCCATTAATGTATACAGTTAATATGACAGCGCTGCCAGACCGGAATGAAGGCCATCAACGCCAATGATCCAAAAGTACGAAAAAAAAACAGCGGAATAGGGCATAACCGTGTATGTTTAAGATTCTTTTGTATCTTTGCCGCGTTACAAGCCGTACCCCATGCGAGCATCATCCAGACAACGTATCAATACACTGAACAAATCCGGCAAGGGTTTGTACGAGTGCTGGATTATCTAATCCCTTCTTCTTCCCTTTTGTCAGGTGTCCAAACGGTCACCTGGACTGTTCTGTTGCCATCAATCCTGACAACACGCACCTTAATAACCAACTAAACAATTCACTATGAGACACTTTCTGCTTGCCTGCATCCTGTTCTCCTTGAGTTGTTCCTGCCTGAAAGCGCAAGGAACAGCCGCCGATTACGAACGCGCCAACGGATTGAACAACCTGTATCAGCAAACCGTCTATTACTCAGGCGTCCAACCCAACTGGCTGGGTGACACCCATCGTTTCTGGTACATTCGCAACGCACCCGAAGGCAAGGAATACATCCTGATCGATGCCGACAAGCGTAGTCGTAAACCCCTCTTTGATGAAAACGCCCTGCTCAAGGCACTGACCGCACAAACGGGCAAGGAAGTCACCAAGAAGGATCTTTCACTCAATTTTCTGACGGTCAACACCAAAGCAGACAGTCTCACCTTTATGACTGAAGACAACCGATGGTTGTTCCTCACCAAAACGAACACCCTGATTAAGCAAGCGAAGGAACCGGGTCAACGCAATGGACGCGGCTACAGAGGAGAACGTTACTGGGGTGAACGCGACCCCATGCGGGCAGGTTGGGCCATTGCCTCACCCGATGGTACCAAGGAAGCCTATGTCAAGGACGGTAATGTTTGGCTCAAGAACAAAGCCGATGGCAGTGAAAAAGCCCTCACCACCGATGGCTGTGAAAAGCTGTACTACGCAGCCTGGCTCCAATGGAGTCCAGACAGCAAGTACCTGCTCACCATGAAGGTACAATCAGCCGAACAACGCTACATCCATTTTGTGGAATCCTCTCCCAAAGACCAATTGCAACCCAAATTACACAAACGTCCCTACACTAAACCTGGCGACACTCTAGACGTACAACGCCCCTGGGTCTGCAATGTTGAGACCGGTCAGGCCCTTCTTCCCGATATGGACTTGTTCAATCAGCAGTACGAACTCAAGGAGCTGCGCTGGAACAAAGACAGCCAGCATTTCACCTTCGAATACAACCAACGCGGCCACCAGGTCTATCGGGTACTTGAAGCCTCAGCCCTGACCGGAGAAGTCCGCTGCCTCATCGAAGAAACCAGCGACACCTACGTCAACTACAACCGCCAGTACCGTTACGATATGGAAAACGGCAAAGACATCGTATGGATGAGCGAGCGGGACAATTGGAACCACCTTTACCTTTATGATAGGGCTACAGCTCAGGTAAAGCGGCAAATCACCAAGGGCGAATGGTATGTCAGGGACATCCTCTACCTGGATGAAAAAGCCGGTCAAATCTGGTTTACGGCCAATGGTGTCTACCCCAACGAAGACCCCTACCTGATTCGCTACTACCGCATCAACCTGGACGGGAGCGGACTGACCTGCCTGACACCGGCCGAAGGCATGCACACCGCCACGTTCTCCAAAGACCGCAAATTCCTCGTGGACGTCTATTCCAAGACTGACATGGCACCCGTGGCCGTTCTGCGCAGCTCCAAAGATGGCAAAGTCGTACTTCCCCTGGAAAAAGCCGACATCAGCGCCTTGGTGGCCAAAGGGTGGAAAGCCCCTGAAACCTTTGTAGCCAAAGGCCGTGACGGCAAGACCGACATCTGGGGACTGATCTATCGTCCCTCCAATTTTGACCCGAACAAGCAATACCCCGTCATCGAATACATCTACTCCGGCCCAGGCAGCCATTATGTACCCAAAACGTTCAGTGCCTTCAACTGGAACATGTCTCCCCTGGCCGAATTGGGCTTCATCGTGGTGCAATTGGATGGTATGACCACCTCCTACCGTTCCAAAGCGTTCGAAAGTGTCTGCTACAAGAACCTGCAAGACGCCGGCTTCCCCGACCGCATCCTGTGGATCAAGGCCGCCGCTGAAAAATACCCCTACATGGACATCAGCAAGGTAGGCATCTTCGGCGCCTCAGCTGGCGGACAGGAAGCCATGACAGCAGTCCTTAACCACGGCGACTTCTACAAGGCTGCCTACTCATCCTGCGGCTGCCACGACAACCGCATGGACAAGATCTGGTGGAACGAACAATGGATGGGCTACCCCATCGACAGCAGTTACATACGCGCCTCCAACGTGGTCAATGCCCATAAGCTCCAGGCGCCCCTCATGCTCGTAGTCGGCGAACTCGACGACAACGTCGATCCTGCCTCCACCATGCAGGTGGTCGATGCGTTGATCAAAGCCAACAAGGACTTTGAGTTGGTGGTATTACCTGGCGTAGGCCATACGATGGGCGGCAACTACGGCGAACGCAAACGTTACGATTTCTTTGTCAAACACCTGCTGGGCGTCACACCCCCAGCTTGGAAATAACCCTATCTTTCAAGTCAGCTTCCATGCAAGGTCTCATTTTCGACATCAAACGTTTTGCCGTACACGACGGCCCAGGCATCCGAACCACGGTCTTTTTCAAGGGTTGCCCCTTGCACTGTGCCTGGTGCCACAACCCGGAAAGCATCAGCCCGGACATTATCCACGTGCCCAAAACCTATACCATAGACGGCCACACCTTTACCGACCAGGAAGCGGTGGGGCACCATGCATCGGTGGCTGAAGTGATGCAGGAAATCGACAAGGAAGCCGTCTTTATGACCACCTCAGGCGGTGGGGTTACCTTCTCAGGAGGAGAACCCTTACTGCAACCCGACTTCTTGCTGGCCATGCTGGAAACCTGCCATAAGGCAGGCTACCACACGGCCGTGGACACCTGTGGCCAAGCTTCCTGGTCTATCCTGGAAGCCGTAGCCGCCCATACCGATCTTTTTCTCTACGACCTCAAGCACATGGATACGGTTGCCCACAAACACTACACCGGCACTAACAACCGCTTGATACTGGATAATCTACGCCGATTGTCGGCCATGGGAGCTCACTTGCGCATCAGGCTGCCCCTCATTCCCGACATGACCTACACCGAATCCAACCTGACCGAGACCCTGGCCTTCCTGGCTACCCTGCCCAACAAACCACTAGGCGTGGACCTGTTGCCCTATCACAACACGGCCGCCCACAAGTACATCCGTTTCAATAAAGAAAACGCCTTGAAAGGGGTTAACTCCCTGCAGAAATCCAGTCTGGAAACCCTCAAACAACGGTTTGAAAAAGCCGGATACGACGTCACCATCGGTGGCTGATATCAAAACAGCCATCCAACACCCATTCCGTTCCAACAAACCCATTTCAACACCCTACTCCTATGACACCCAGAATACAAACTCTCAGAGCACAGAGCCTGAATGCCGTCAACCGCATCTCATCGGAACGTGGCCTGTTGCTGACCGAGTTTTACAAACACCACGTTGATGCCAACGACCCCGTTCCCATTCAACGGGCCAAATGGTTCCAATTCCTGCTGGCCAACAAAGCCCTCTGCATCAATGACGGTGAACTCATCGTCGGCGAACGTGGACCAGCCCCCAAAGCCACGCCCACCTACCCGGAGATTAACGTCCATTCCCTCAAGGACCTCGATATCCTGAACAGCCGCGAGAAAGTGTGGTTCAGGGTGGATGAACAAACCCGTAGCGACTTCGAACACGTCATCATCCCCTTCTGGAAAGGCCGTAGTAACCGCGAACGCGTCATGGCCAGCATGACCCCAGCCTGGCTGGATGCCTACGACGCCGGCATTTTCACCGAATTCCAGGAACAGCGGGCACCCGGTCATACGGTAGCCGGCTACAAACTATTCCGTAAAGGTTTGCTTGAAATCCAGGCCGACATCAGAGCCAGCAAAGCGGGCCTCGACCCCAAAGACCCGGATCTGGCCGCCAAGACAGCCGAACTCGACGCCATGTTCATCGTTGCCGATGCCATGATGCACTACGCCAACCGACATGCTGACAAGCTGGATGAACTGGCTGAAACCGAAACCGATGCCAAACGAAAGGCTGAGCTGAAACAGATGGCAGCCGTTTGCCGCCGTGTACCCGCCCACGCCCCTGGCAGTTTCCACGAAGTGTTGCAACACTACTGGTTTATCCACCTGGGCGTGGTCACTGAACTCAATCCCTGGGATTCCTTCAATCCAGGGCGTCTCGACCAACACCTCTTCCCCTTTTACAAGGCTGAGACAGAGGCAGGCACCTTGAACAAAGACGAGGCTACCGAGTTGCTTCATTCCTTCTGGATCAAGTTCAACAATCACCCATCTCCGCCCAAGGTGGGAGTCACGGCTCAGGAAAGCAACACCTACACCGACTTCTGCCTCATCAACCTGGGCGGCCTGACCGAAAACGGTGAAGATGCTGTCAACGAGGTCAGTTTTCTGCTGCTGGATGTTATCGAGGAAATGCGCCTCCTGCAACCCAGTTCCATGGTACAACTCAGTCACAAGAATCCCGACGCGTTCATTGACAGGGCCGTCAAAATCACCAAGACCGGTTTTGGACAACCGTCCATCTTCAACACCGACGCCATCATCCAGGAACTACTCAACCAAGGGAAGAGCCTGGAAGACGCCCGTAACGGGGGCTGCAGCGGTTGCGTGGAAGCCGG
>JAAYBL010000157.1 GCA_012718945.1 Bacteroidales bacterium | reverse complement strand
CTCTCGAAAGGCTTCAATACAGTTTACGGTTGTCAGTGACCCGTTTGGCCTTGCCCATAGACCGTTCAATGGAACGAGGTTCCACCAGTTTCACATGGGCATGGATACCCACGACGCTGGCAATGCGGGCTTCGATGCGTTTGCCCAGTTTCAACATGGACGTCATGTCATCAGAGAAGCTTTCAGGCCTGACTTCCACGTGTACATCAAAGGTATCCGTGTTGTTTTCACGGCCCACATACAGGTGGTAATGCGGGGCCGTTTCACCAAATTCAAGCAGCACACTCTCGATCTGTGACGGAAACACATTGACCCCTCTGATGATGAGCATGTCATCGCTACGCCCCATGATTTTTTTCATCCTTACACTACAACGGCCACAAGAGCATTCATCGTACATCAGGCTGGTCAAATCCTTGGTGCGGTAACGGATTACCGGCATACCTTCTTTGGTGATGGTGGTAAATACCAATTCGCCCACCTTGCCCGGTTCGACAGGTTGAAGGGTTGCCGGGTCTACGATTTCGGGCAGGAAATGGTCTTCGTTTATGTGCATGCCGTTTTGGGCTTCGCAATCGTAGGCGACACCAGGACCGATAACCTCTGTTAAACCAAAAATATCAAAGGCCTTCAGGCGCAGTTTGTCTTCAATTTCGCGGCGCATTTCCTCTGTCCAGGGCTCGGCACCGAAGAATCCGTATTTCAATTTCAGTTTATCCTGAACCCCCATCTCATGGATGGCTTCGGCCAAATAAAGGGCATAGGAAGGCGTACAGCACAAGGCCGTCGTTCCGAAATCAGTCATGAGCTGCACCTGCTTTTCTGTGTTGCCGGAAGAAATGGGAATAACGGAGGCGCCCAACAGTTCAGCACCATAATGAGCACCCAATCCACCGGTAAACAAACCGTAACCATAGGCAACCTGAAAAACATCGTTACGCGAACAGCCACCGGCAGCGAAGGTTCTGGCCATCACTTCTGACCAGGTACTCAAATCCTTACGGGTGTAGCCACCAACGACAGGTTTTCCCGTCGTGCCGGAAGAAGCGTGCAGACGTACAATTTCAGACATGGGTGCCGAGAACAAACCAAACGGGTAATTGTCCCTCAGGTCGGTCTTGGTGGTAAAAGGGAGTTTCACCAAGTCATCGATGGTCTCGATGTCCATCGGTGTGATGCCCAATTCCTGCATTTTCGACCGGTAAAAGGTTGAATTGTGATACACCCGTTCAACGGTAGCCCTCAGCCGCCTGTTTTGCAGTTCGCGCATTTCTTTGCGCCCCATGCATTCATTGCTTTCGTTCCAGATCATGTCCAATTTTATTCGGTGACGCAAAGAAAACGAATAATTTGCAATTAAACACGCCCAAAAGTTGTAAATTTGTCATTTTCTCTGCCTCACGCAACATTCACCACTCATGCAACGCAACGCCTTTCAACTCACCTCTCCATACAAGCCAACGGGCGATCAACCCGAAGCTATTCAACAGCTGGTGGAAGGCATCTCAGCCGGCGTGCCTTACCAGACCCTACTGGGGGTCACCGGATCGGGTAAAACCTTCACCGTCGCCAATGTAATCAAGGCCGTCAACAAGCCCACGCTGGTCTTGAGCCACAACAAAACGCTGGCCGCCCAGTTGTACAGCGAATTCAAGGCTTTCTTTCCCAACAACGCCGTGGAGTACTACGTCTCCTACTACGACTACTACCAACCCGAAGCCTACCTGCCCACCACCGACACCTACATAGAGAAGGACCTGGCCATCAACGATGAAATCGAAAAACTACGGTTGGCCGCCACATCTGCTCTACTCTCAGGCCGCCAGGATGTTATCGTGGTCTCTTCCGTCTCCTGCATCTATGGCATTGGCAATCCTGAAGATTTCAACAAGACCGTCATCGAAATCCAAACCGGCCAGAAACTGGACCGTAACGTTTTTCTTCGCAAACTGGTCGACAGCCTGTACGCCCGCAATGACCTGGAAATGAAATACGGTGACTTCAGGGTCAAAGGCGATACGGTGGACATCTATCTGGCCTACGCCGATAGCATCCTGCGTGTGACGTTCTGGGGCAATGAAATCGACAGCATCGAAACCCTGGAACCCCTCAGCGGCAAAACCGTGGAGACTCTGTCGGAATACCGCATTTTCCCGGCCAACCTCTTTGTGACCAGCAAGGATCGAATTAATACCGCCATCGAACAAATACTGGAAGACCTCGACAAACAGGTGGCCTTCTTTAACAGCATAGGGAAAAACTATGAGGCCAAACGGCTGTACGAACGGGTTACCTACGATATAGAAATGATCAAGGAACTGGGCCACTGCTCAGGCATTGAAAACTATTCCCGCTATTTTGACGGAAGGCAACCCGGTGAACGTCCATTCTGTTTGCTTGACTTTTTCCCGGACAACTTCCTGATGGTGATTGATGAAAGCCACGTAACCTTGCCCCAGGTCAGAGCCATGTGGGGCGGCGACAGGGCAAGGAAACAAAACCTGGTGGAATACGGCTTCCGACTGCCAGCTGCCATCGACAACAGACCCCTGGATTTCGACGAGTTTGAAGGGGTGCGCAAGCAAGTCCTCTATGTCAGCGCCACACCAGGCGATTACGAGCTGGAGAAGACGGAAGGCATCATTGTAGAACAGGTCATCCGCCCCACCGGTCTGTTAGATCCACCCATCGAGGTCAGGCCCAGCAAACACCAGGTAGACGACCTGATGGAAGAAATCCGTATCCGCTCCGAGCGCAACGAACGCGTCCTGGTCACCACCCTGACCAAGCGTATGGCCGAAGAACTGACCGCCTATTTTGAAAAGCTATCCATCCAATGTGCGTACATACACTCCGACGTTGATACACTCGATCGGGTGCGCATCATGGATGATTTGCGCAACGGGGTATACGACGTGTTGATTGGTGTCAACTTGCTTCGTGAAGGGCTGGACTTGCCAGAAGTCTCCCTCGTAGCCATTCTGGATGCTGACAAGGAAGGTTTCCTGCGCAACCACCGTTCTCTGACACAAACCGCCGGTCGTGCAGCCCGCAACCTCAATGGTAAGGTCATCATGTACGCCGATAAGATCACGGCGAGCATGAAACTCACCATGGAAGCAACCGACAGGCGCAGAGCCAAGCAGCAAGCCTACAATGAGGCCCATGGCATCACACCGACAGCCATCGTCAAGGAAAGATCCTCGGCCCTGGGTGCCTACGTCAAACAAGCCGAGCCAACCGCTTACCAGGAGCCAACCACCCTCAGCCTCGTGGCCGATCCCATCATTGCACACATGACCCAACCTCAATTGCTCAAAGCCATCGACAAGACCCGCAAGGCCATGTACGAAGCATCAAGGCGGCTCGAATTTAATCAAGCCGCCTTGTACCGTGATGAGTTGAAAGCGTTGGAAACCCACCTGGCCACGTTGACCGCATCAAACGATGCCTGACGTGGAGGTGATCAGAAACGGAAACCCGTGCTCAATACCACATTCATACGATTGGTCGTTACCGATGCATAACGGTTGTCCGTCCTGTTTTCGCCGTTGATGGGCTGATCGTAATACGGGAAAATGTTTTCTTTCTGCTGTTGGTTGGTCACAGCGAAATCCATGAAGAAAGAGCCGCTTCTGTAGCCGAAGCCACCGGTGTAATACCGGCTACCTTTATCAAACGCGTATTGGGTGACAGTGCCGGCTGTCTCGATGGCCGGGTTGGCTGCCGTCATGTTGTCCTTGTATGCTGAACCGTACCACGCTGTTCCAGCCCTGAGGCTCAAGTTGTCCGTTACACGGTATTCACCACCGAACCTCAAGTTGTACACTGTTTGCATGTGGTTGTTGATACTGGTGTTCTCACTATCATAGGGCAGTCCGTTGACATCTTTCAGCGCCATTTCCCTGTAATCCAGAACATCGCAATCGAAACTCAACAGCCCCTTTTTGCCAAACAAGTAGGCCATGCTATAGGTGATTTTTCCGGGAACGGTCAATTCATAGCTGGCTGTTTCCTCCGTAAAACGCTCAGAATCCTCGTAGCTTTGGTCAGAGACACCCCAGGAGGTCATGTCTGTTCCAAAGGCATCGGTCAAGGTGTAATACGTGGGAGAATGCAAGGCAAACCCAAACCGCAAGAAGGAAAAAGGTTTGATGATGGCACCGATTTTGACATTGACACCGCTACCTGTCGTTGACAAGGCATTCCTTAATTCGAATGACATAGGGTCGGTCACACCTGTAATACCAGGCGTACTTTCCTCGTAAGAAGAGGCCATACTATAATCAATCGATTGAAAACCGACGCCTAGACCAAGGTACATGAAATGTGCCCAGTTGGCACCCAGGGTCAGGTCCAGTTCTCCGATGCCGCCTTCTTCCTTCATGTACATGGTCGGATCAACGGTCTCGCCTTGAATAAGGGCTGGTGAGTAATAGCCGTCAGTTTCACGGTTAATCAAGAAGGTCTCCCATGATAAATAGCTCAAGCCATTCAAATTATCCGGGTTTATTTTCCCGGAACTGGAAGCTATCATATCAAGCATAGACGTGGGCTTGTTGAAACTCCTCAGGCCAACCACCCTGTTGTAATCCTTGATTCTGTTGTACGTGATGGCAAAATTGATGTTGCTGACATTGGAGTTGTTCGATGGTCTGAATGATCCAACATAACCAAAGCTGTTGAGTTGAACCGACATTTTATCGTTGTTGGCAGACGTACCATCGTACACACTTTTCACCCCACTCATACTAAAGACGGGGGTCAAACTCAGTTCAGAACTTCTGTAGATGCCTATACCGGCTGGGTTTTGATGGATGGCACTCATGTCACCCCCCAGGGCTCCAAAAGCACCGGCCATGCCCATGTAACGGGCTGTCCCCAACAAATCACCCTGCGAATACTTGAGGGCATCGTATTCACCTTGTGCTGAAGCCAACAAGCTTAGGGCGCAAAGCATGGATGTGATCAACTGTTTTCTCATGTTGTCGTATCTAAATATCCTAAGAAATAGCTCTATATTAGTGCGTTATACTGTATACTTTCATCGACGACCGCCGCTGCTACCACCAGACGAACTTCGCGAACCACCTGATGATGAGGAAGAAGAGGAAGAAGAACTCCTGCTGGATCCACTTGAATAAGACGAAGAGCTACTGCTCGACGAGGAAGGCGTTGAATAGGAAGGCGTGCTGTACGAGGATGACGAGGATGACGAATTGTACGAAGAAGACGAACGGCTGGAAGAAGGTGTCGTATAGCTTCTGTTTGAAGAGCTGCCTGTACCACTGCGTGTTGTTTGCGGCGTTGCGTAGCTGCGGGTAGATGTTGACGTGCCGGTAGAGCGCGTCGTTGTACCACTGCTCGAGCGGGTGGTGGAAGTACCATCGTACTGACGGGTTGTAGCGGAGCCGGAACGTGTAGTGGGGGTTCCGTTGTACTGACGAGTGCTGGTGCCATCGTATCGACGTGTTGTCGTGGATCCTGACCGTGTGTTGACCGTACCGTTGGTCGAGCGGGTACCCGTGCTGGTTGTGGAACGCGTTCCCGTGGTTGTCGAGCGGGTTCCTGTTCCGTATCGGCTGTCCGCACTACGGCTTGAACCATAGGTTGAGCGGGAAGCCACACCAGAAGTTGAGCGGCTGGACCTGTTGCCAGTAGATCCTACTACGCGTCTGTTGTCTGAATAGGAACGTCCACCGTACAGGAAATCACGCTGACTGTGCGACAAGCGGTGCCTGTTGTTGGAATAGTATGTCCAGTGACCAGGGTAATGACCACCATAGTAACCGCCATAATATCCTCTATAGTAACCACCGTAGTAGCCACCATAATAGCCCCATCCGTAGTCATACCAAGGATCATAATACCCGTAATAGCCCCAGCTAGGTCCATAGAACGGATCATAAAAGCGATTGTGGTAGGAATAATACCAGGGATCGTAAAAACCGTAATACCCCCAACGGTTCCAGTAACGACCGTAATAGGGGTAATAGTAGCTATCGTAGTAATAAGGGCTCATCCAACCTGAGTAGCCGTCCATGTAGTACACATCAACATCAGCACCATCCTCGACGTAAATATTGAGGTACTCACCGTCGGTGATGTGGGTGGTGAAATTGGGGTTGTGAAAACGGCGGATGCGCTCTGAATAAGCGTAGGGTTCCTCTTCAATGGCTTCATCCAGTATTTCCTCGGCGGGATAGAGGGTGTCGGCGATTTGGGTTTCATCGGCTTCACCTTCGTTTGCATAGGTGCTCCCTCCTCGCCTGTTGTATTCGTCAACATCCCTGTACGACCTATTATCGTAGGTGTTCACCTGGATTTTATCGGAAGTGGAATGTATGGTCACATTTTGAGGTTCGGCCTGGGTTTTCGACACGGGTTGCTCCTTGGCAACGACTTGTTCTACCTTATCCGTGGCCGGATCATAGTACAGGTCATCCTCGTAAAAGGGATACGCCATGGCTGGCAGCGCCAACAGACAAACGGCGGGTAGGATTATCCATTTTGTTTTCATGTCGATTTCTGTTAATGGTTAAACGGAAAAGCGTACCTTTGTGTGCTTGCAACTTCAACGCTATCTTGTCGGTATTTCCGTCGGTGGTGAAATGCAATACTGACGTTTTCAGTACCCTTTACTACAAAGATACTTTTTTTGGGAAAACGTTTACAGTCGTTACCGTTATTTAACAATACCCCTATTTGAACTAGCTATGGATTATATAACCGTTCATTTCAATTTGAGTCCGGTCAATGAAACCGTAAGTGATGTCCTGGCCGCCCTGTTGGCCGATTCAGGCTATGAAAGTTTCTCCGCCTGTTCGGACGGTTTACTGGCTTATGTGCCGGCAAAACTTTTTAGTGAGCAACAACTCAAGGAATTGGTGCCCGATGTCCTGTATGGCTCCGGCATCACCTACAGTTGGGAGCTTGTTCCCGGACAAGACTGGAACCATGAATGGGAAAAGCACTATTTCGAACCCATCGTCATTGGAGAGGATTGTGTTATCCACAGTTCTTTTCACACCGATTTTCCGGTCGCTACCTGGGACATTGTCATCGACCCCAAGATGGCGTTCGGTACAGGCCATCACGAAACGACCAGTCTGATGCTGGAATACCTGCTCGAAGACAAAGTAGAAGGATTATCCTTTCTGGACATGGGTTGTGGCACCGCAGTATTGGCCATTTTGGCCGCGATGAAGGGTGCTTCTCCCCTGCTGGCCATTGATATCGACGAATGGGCTTGCGAGAATGCCGTGGAAAACTGCGCGCTCAATGGCATGAGCCAGGTGGAAGTCGTGAAAGGTGATGCCGCATCACTGAGCGGCCGTGCTCCCTTCGACAGGGTATACGCCAACATCAACCGCAACATCCTGTTGGCCGACATGGCGGCTTACAAAACCGTCCTGAAGCCTGGAGCCACCTTGTTCATGAGCGGTTTTTACGTAGAAGACCTCCCCATCATACGAGAAGAGGCCCATCGTCTGGGCCTCTCCTTCGTGGATTTCAAGCAGCGCAACCAATGGTGCGCCGCTCGTTTTACTCATTAATGTTTTTCGATTGAAATGGCTTCCTTAAAAGGCAGCCATTCCTTTTTGTTCCAACAACAGGGTTCTGGTAGGTTGGTCGCAGACTTCGGTCGGACCGAAATACTGGATAGGACCAGGATAGACGTAGCTGGTGTGGATGGCCCAGGCTGCACGCTTGGCGGCAAACGTCTTGAAGGGAGCACCTTCCAGGTCGACCAAAGCCTTTTGAATCACAGGTTTCATTTCACCGTGGCGTCTTTCCATGTTCATCATCATGGTGATGGGCACACCGCCGGCTATCCATTCGGAAGCAGGAGCTGTGGTGTTGCGTACCGATGACATGTAACCAGTCATGCCGAAGCCAATCAGGCCGGCTGCGGTGTAACCGAGTGAATAGCAATAGTCTGCATCATAGTTGGAAGGAGCAGCACAACGACCTTCATAACCGAAGAAGTGAGTCTGCGTAGCAAATTTGCCTACATACTTGCCTTCTTTCTGCCATTCGGCCAGTTTGACAGCGACCATTTCGGCCAACAGTTTTTCTGTTTCGATCAGCGATACCTGGACATTGCCGTGCGGGTCTCTATCGAGGGTCAACTGACGAGCCACACCTTCGGGAAGTGATGCGTAGATGTCGGCGTTTTCCTTGCTCAACATCTTGATGATGTAGTTGCGTTGTTCGGAACGACGGATCAGGTCGAATTCTTCCTTGTGAGAAGCCAGGAAGTCGTTCAATTCAGCGATGAGTTTTTTCATGGCCGGAATAAACTCAATCACCCCTTCAGGAATCAAGACGGTACCGAAGTTGTTGCCTTGTTCGGCGCGTTTGGCCACTGCCTTGGCGATATCGGTCACCAGATCATCGAGTGACATGTTGAGTGATTCAACTTCTTCAGAAACGATGCAATAGTTCGGTTGAACCTGCAATGCGCATTCCAAAGCAATGTGGGAAGCGGAACGGCCCATCAATTTGATGAAGTGCCAGTATTTACGGGCTGAGTTACAGTCACGTTGGATGTTTCCGATTACCTCTGAGTACACTTTGCACGCCGTGTCAAAACCAAAGGATGTTTCAATCATGACGTTTTTCAGGTCACCGTCGATGGTTTTGGGGCAACCAATAACCTGTACGCCAGCCTTGATGGAGGCATAGTATTCAGCCAGTACGCAAGCATTCGTGTTGGAGTCGTCCCCACCAATGATAACCAATGCCTTGATGTCCAAAGCCTTGAGAATAATCAATCCTTGGTCGAATTGTTCTTTGGTTTCCAGTTTGGTACGACCTGATCCAATGATGTCAAAACCACCGGTGTTGCGGTATTCATCGATGATGTCGGCTGTGAGCTCCATGTAATTGTGCTCAATCAAACCGGCAGGGCCCAGAATAAATCCAAACAACCTGGACGCAGGGTTCAAGTCTTTGATGCCGTCGAAAATACCGGCAATTACGTTGTGGCCACCAGGAGCCTGACCACCTGATAAAATGACACCCACGTTAATTGGGGCGTAGTCCTTTTTCGTTTCAGCCGCTTCAAACCTTACCAAGGGCATGCCATAGGTGTTGGGAAATCGTTCCTTGATGGCTTCCTGGTCGGCTACCGATTGGGTTTTTTCACCTTCAACCACCTTTACAGGACCTTGCAAGGTCTG
>JAAYBL010000156.1 GCA_012718945.1 Bacteroidales bacterium | reverse complement strand
GGGCGCCAGCGGATGCTTTGAGATCGGCAAGGCCAACCTCGCGAGTCACTTGAGACGAGCGATTGGCGCCGATGTCGAAGCGTTCGCCAGCCCTGAGGAACGGGTACTGGAGACAATACCCTACCCCGTAAGGGGAGCGGCTTCGAA
This sequence comes from Bacteroidales bacterium, assembly GCA_012718945.1. Classification (GTDB taxonomy): domain Bacteria; phylum Bacteroidota; class Bacteroidia; order Bacteroidales; family UBA1402; genus UBA8389. Next base: position 1,974 of record JAAYBL010000156.1, on the reverse strand, counting down.
GGGATAATAAGAAGAAGCAAGATCAAAGGGATAGTTCCAGCAAACAAAAAGCCCGTTGTCGGTCCCCAGGCGACAACGGGCTCTTATTGATAGAGATATTCAGGAGATTAACCCCCTTACTTGATTTCCAGTTCTTCCTTCATATCAATCTCATCACCTTTAGCGTCGATGAATTGATACTGCAAATAGGCCAGATTTTGCACAGGCATGACCCTGAGGCCAAGCCCATACTTGAGGCGCCATTTGGTTTCCAGGGAGACAAGCCCCCCTTTCTTGATGTAAGCTGCGACGTAAGGATGCACCCGTAAGGTACATTTCTTCACTTTGAGTTTGTGTGACAAGTAATGGATCTTGCTTTCAAGTTTGTCAGTGAACAACAACGAAGGTTGAATCGTTCCCTTACCAAAGCAGGTAGGACACGTTTCCATCGTTTCGATGTAGGTCTGCGGACGTACACGTTGACGCGTAATCTGCATCAGACCAAACTTGGAAAGAGGCAGAATGTTGTGCTTGGCCCTGTCGTTCTGCATGTGTTCACGCAGACGGTCATACACTTTCTGTCGGTTCTCTCCTTCCTGAAGGTCGATGAAGTCCACAACAATGATCCCACCCATATCCCTGAGGCGTAGTTGCCTGGCTACCTCATCGGCAGCGTGCAGGTTGACTTCCAGAGCGTTGGCTTCCTGACCCTTGTCGGACTTCGACCGGTTACCACTGTTCACGTCGATGACGTGCAAGGCTTCGGTGTGCTCGATGATCAGGTAGGCCCCACTACGGAACGATACAGTCTTGCCAAACGACGACTTGATCTGTCGAGTGACACCGAACGTATCGAATATGGGAAGCTTGTCTTTATACAGCTTCACAATACCTGCTTTTTCAGGCATGATGAGCTGTACATAATCTTTCAACTCCTCGAAAGCTTGAGGAGCATTCACATGGATGTGTTCAAACGAGGCATTCAGGATGTCCCGTAAAATGACCACCGTGCGGCTTGTTTCCTCGAAAATAAGCGAGGGAGCCTTGGCTTTGGTCAAACGGGCCAGGACCTCATCCCAGCGTTTGAGCAACACCTTGAGTTCTGTGTCCAGTTCCGCCACGCGTTTGCCTTCTGCAACCGTCCGAACGATGACACCAAAATTGCGGGGCGTGATGCTCTGAAGCAATTGCTTGAGCCTCAATCTTTCCTCGGCCGATTTGATTTTGGTGGATACGGATATCTTGTCGGAGAAGGGCATCAACACCAGAAAACGCCCGGCAATGGAGATTTCCGACGTCAACCGTGGACCCTTGGTCGAGATAGGCTCCTTGGCAATTTGAACCAGGATGTCTTGACCGGGTTTCAGGATGTCGGCTATTGTCCCCTCTTTGGGAATTTCAGGCAACAAGTGAAACTTGCTGAGTTGGTGTTGCTTGTTTTTGTTGGCGATAACTTGCTTGGCATAGGCATTCAACGAATTGAACTGCGTGCCCAGATCCAGGTAGTGAAGAAAAGCATCCTTTTCGTAACCCACATCGACAAAGGCAGCGTTGAGTCCCGGCATGAGTTTGTGCACCCGCCCCAGGTAGATATCACCGACGGAGAACGAAACCGCGTTGGATTCCTGCTGGAACTCAACCAGGTTTTTATCTTCCAGAATGGCAATGGAGACTTCTTTGGGCTGTACATCAATGACAATTTCCGATGTCACAACTTTTTTGTTTTCGATGGATTACAGGATTAGCCGCAAATGCGCCGGACGGAGTACCCGTGGTTGGGGAAACACGTCTGTCTGACCTTAGCTCTTGCGACTGGTTAAACGAACAAAGAACAAACCCGTAGACGAAACCGTTTCGTGAGTTTGTTCTTTGATCTGTAAGTGATTATAGCGTTTTGAATTACTTCTTCTTCTTATGTCTGTTCTTCTTCAGACGTTTTTTACGCTTGTGTGTGGCCATCTTGTGGGCCTTTCTTTTTTTTCCGCTTGGCATGTG
>JAAYBL010000022.1 GCA_012718945.1 Bacteroidales bacterium | reverse complement strand
TACTTTTGTGCCCAAACAACGATACTCGACTATGAATTCTATCATGCGTACCAATTGGTGGTGGCTCCGTAAACTTCAACAACGATGGTGAGGTAAGGAACCCGTGTACGCATATCAGATATCGAACAATAAGGCCTGTTGAACTCACAACAGGCCTTTTTTTTCGCCCTTTTTTCTACCAGCACGACACGGAACCCCTGTCAATCACCGCTGCACCACACCAACAACACAATCATCACAAACATATTTTTAACCATGTACCACGTTAATGAAAATGGCTATTACGGCGAATTCGGAGGAGCCTATGTGCCTGAAATCCTCCACGGCCACGTCGAACATCTGCGCACCAACTACCTGACCATCATGCAAGAGCCCGCCTTTCAGGCAGAGGTAGACCAACTGCTCCGCGATTATGTAGGTAGGCCGTCGCCCTTGTACAAAGCCGAACGACTCTCGGAGCGCTACGGCTGCACCGTGTACCTGAAACGCGAAGACCTCAACCATACCGGCGCCCATAAAATCAACAACACCATCGGTCAGATTGTCCTGGCTAAACGCCTGGGTAAGACCAGGATCATCGCTGAAACAGGTGCCGGTCAACACGGCGTGGCTACGGCGACGGTCTGCGCGCTGATGAACCTCGATTGCGTGGTGTACATGGGTAAGACCGATGTGGAACGTCAGGCGCTCAATGTGCAGAAAATGAAGATGCTGGGGGCGACTGTCGTGCCCGTCACCTCAGGCAACATGACCCTGAAGGACGCCACCAACGAAGCCTTGCGCGACTGGTGCTGCAACCCGGCTGACACTTTCTACGTGATTGGCAGCACCGTGGGGCCACACCCTTACCCCGATATGGTGGCGCGTTTCCAGTCGGTCATCAGCCGGGAAATGAAAGCCCAACTCCTGGAGAAAGAGGGCAGGGATTACCCCGATTACTTGATTGCCTGCGTGGGTGGCGGCAGTAACGCGGCTGGTGCTTTCTACCATTACCTGGATGAAACCCGCACCAAACTGGTGGCCGTGGAAGCCGCCGGAAAAGGGTTGGAAACGGAAGAAACAGCGGCTTGCCTGCAACTGGGACGGCTGGGGATCCTGCACGGTTCCAAAAGCCTGATCATGCAGACGGAGGATGGACAGATCATCGAACCCTATTCCATTTCTGCCGGTCTGGATTACCCCGGTGTGGGCCCCATCCATGCCAACCTTTACCGCTGTGGCCGCTTGCAGGTGTTGGCTGCCACCGATGATCAGGCCTTGGCCGCAGCAACCGAATTGACCAGAATGGAAGGCATTATCCCAGCCCTGGAAAGTTCCCATGCCCTGGCTGCTCTTCCCCAACTAACCTTCAAGCCCGACGACGTGGTGGTGATTAACCTGTCGGGGCGTGGCGACAAAGACATGGATACCTACATTGCTCACTTCAACCCGACTGCCTTATGAACTATCCCATCAACACGCTTTCCCGAAAACTGCTGGCTGACCTGCAGACGCCTGTAAGCATGTATTTGAAAATTAGGGATGTGTATCCCTATTCGGCCCTCCTGGAAAGTTCCGACTACCACGGTGGCGAAAACAGTTATTCCTTCATTGGCTTCAAACCTGTGGCTGAGTTTCGGCTGGAAAACGGGGTTATTTCCGAACGCTTCCCCGATGGTCAGTTGGTTGAGACCAAGGTGACCGATGGCATCAATGTGCCCGACCGTTTTCAGGCTTTTGTGGCTTCCTTTCCTGTGAAGAACGATGCCAATAGCTTGGGCTTCAATGGGCTGTTCGGGTATACATCGTTCGAGTCCGTGCGCTATTTTGACGACGTGACCTTGCAACCGTCAGCTCCCGATCCTGCTGATATTCCCGACATTAGGTACATCTTATACCGCTTCATCATTGGCATCAACCACCACAAAAACGAGTTGACTTTGGTGGAGAATCTGTTCGAAGGGGAGGAGAGTGAGATGGACGAGGTGTTGGCGTTGTTGGACAACCGAAACTTTGCCTCCTACGATTTCAGCCTGGCTGGTCCCGAGGAGTCGGCCATCAGTGATCAGGCATACATGGACATGGTCACCACGGGCAAACGGCATTGCTACAGGGGCGACACGTTCCAGCTGGTGCTGTCGCGCCGCTACGCCCAAGGTTATGTTGGCGATGACTTCAAGGCGTACAGAGCGTTGCGTTCCATCAATCCCTCGCCGTATTTGTTCTACTTCGACTTTGGTTCGTACCGCATTTTCGGTTCGTCGCCTGAAGCTCACCTGGTCATCAAAAAGCAGAAAGCTTACATCGACCCCATAGCCGGTACGTTCCGCCGCACGGGCGATGACGAGAAAGACCTGCAGTTGGCCGAGGAACTGCGCCGTGACCCCAAGGAAAACGCCGAGCATGTGATGTTGGTCGATCTGGCCCGCAACGACCTGAGCCGCAATACGAAAAACGTAAAGCTGGAAATCTTCAAGGAAATCCAGTATTATTCCCATGTCCTGCACATGGTGTCCAGGGTGAGTGGTGAAATTGAGCCGGGTACCAACGTATTCAAGTTGTTTGCCGATACTTTCCCTGCTGGTACCCTGTCTGGTGCGCCCAAGGTGAAGGCCCTGGAGTTGATCAGCCGCATCGAGGGCAAGGCCAGGGGTTTCTACGGGGGATGCATCGGTTACATTGGCCTCAACGGTGATTTCAACCAGGCCATCACCATCCGTTCCTTCCTGAGCAAGAACAACACGCTCTACTACCAGGCCGGTGCCGGTATTGTGGCCAAATCGGTAGAGGCCAGCGAGCTGCAGGAAGTGAAAAACAAGCTGGCTGCCCTCAAGCAGGCGTTGGATCTGGCTGTCACCCTTAAAAATTGAGTGCTATGGCTACCATAACGAATAAACCGGCTGCTGTGCCTGGGAATGTGCCATCTGCGCTGCCTGCCGACGCGGGTTTGAAACAGGTGGGCAACCTCAAGGTGCTGGTGTTTGACAACTATGATTCGTTCACCTACAACCTGGTACATGCTCTCAAGGAACTGGGGGTGAAAAACCTGGATGTAGTGCGCAACGACAAGCTCAATCTGGATGAGGCAGCGGTGTACGACAAAATCGTGCTCTCGCCTGGCCCAGGGGTGCCCTCGGAGGCTGGTTTGCTCCTGCCGTTGATTCATCGGTATGCGCCTACCAAGGACATTCTGGGAGTTTGCCTAGGCCATCAAGCTTTGGGTGAGGCCTTTGGAGCCACATTGGTCAACCTGGGTGACGTACACCACGGGCTGTCTGAATCGGTGCACACTGTGGCGTATGACCCCCTGTTTGCCGGTCTGCCTGCGTCCTTTGAAGTAGGGCGTTACCATTCCTGGATCGTCGCCGCCGAGGGGTTGCCCGATTGCTTCGAGGTGACCAGCCTGGACGACGAGGGGCAAATCATGTCGATGCGCCACAAAACCTTGCGGCTGCACGGCGTGCAGTTTCACCCGGAATCCGTGCTGACACCCGATGGCTTGCGCATCCTCAGCAACTGGCTGTTGTTGAACGATTGACGGTTCAGCGTCAGGTTTCATTCATCGTTTATCCATCGTTCCACTCATGTTCTTATTCATCGACTAATCCATTGTCCCTTATACGCGTTTTATATGAAGCAACTACTAAACAGGCTCTTTGAGCACCAATACCTCACCGCTGACGAGGCTGCCGCCGTGCTGATCAACATCGGCCGCGGTCAGTACAACGAACAGCAACTGGCCGCCTTCATCAGCGTCTTCCTCATGCGCAGCATCACCATCGACGAGCTGGCCGGCTTTCAGCACGCTTTGCTGGAACTGGCCGCCCCCGTCAATCTGTCGGCCTTCGATCCCATCGACATCGTGGGCACAGGCGGGGACGACAAGAACACCTTCAACATCTCTACCCTCAGTTGTTTGGTCATGGCCGGTGCCGGCTACAAGGTTTGTAAGCACGGCAACTATGGGGCGACCTCTGTCTCCGGTTCCTCCAACGTCATGGAACAACACGGGGTTGTCTTCACCACAGACGTTGACAAGCTGAAACGTTCCCTCGACGCCTGCAACCTGGCCTACCTGCACGCCCCTTTGTTCAACCCGGCCATGAAAACGGTGGCGCCTGTGCGCAAGGCTTTGGGGGTGCGGACTTTTTTCAACCTTCTGGGGCCCCTGGTCAATCCGGCCCGCCCCAAGAAGCAGTGTCTGGGTGTCTACAACCTGAAGATGGCCCGCCTGTACGAATACACCTACCAGCAGACAGGGGTGGACTTCGCCATCATCCACAGCCTGGATGGCTACGATGAACTGTCGTTGACCGGCGATATGAAAATCGTGCGCAATAACGGCGAAGTTGTGGTCAAGCCGGCTGGTCTGGGATTCGATCCGGTGGATCCTGCTGCCTTGTACGGGGGTACCAGTGTTCAGGAAGCTGCTGCGCTGTTTGATCGCGTATTGGAGAACCGTTGTACGGAGGAACAAAAGAACGTGGTGTTGGCCAATACGGCTATTGCCATTCAGGTGGCTGACCCGGACAAGTCGTTCGAGGCCGCTGTTCAAGTGGCCAGGGAATCGCTGGAGAGTGGCAGCGCCCTGGCCAACTTCCGTCGTTTTGTTGAACTTAACCAAGGATGATCTATGACACCGATTGACAACTCCGCTGTGGATATTCTGCAGACCATTGTGACTGCCAAGCGTCTGGAAGTTGATGCCAGACGACAAGTGGTGCCCATTGAACACCTCAGTAGTCAATGTGCCGGCCTTACACGTGGTTTGTCGCTGAAGCAAGCCTTGCTGGATTCGCCCACCGGCATCATTGCTGAGTTTAAGCGCAAGTCGCCTTCCAAAGGCTACATTTTTGAGGGGGCCAAGGTCTCCGAGGTGGTGCCGGCTTACGCCGCTGCCGGTTGTGCCGGTATCTCGGTGCTCACCGACTACCCCTTTTTCGGTGGCTCAATCAGGGACTTGAAGCAGGCACGCTCGTTGGTGAATGTGCCCTTGCTCCGCAAGGATTTCATCATCGATCCCTACCAGGTGTACGAGTCGAAGTTGCTGGGTGCCGATGTTATTCTGTTGATTGCGGCCATCCTGACGCCGGATGAGGCTTATGACCTAGGTGAACTGGCTCATGAATTGGGGCTGGAGGTCTTGCTGGAGGTGCATACGGCCGAGGAATTGGCGTATGTAAGCCGCTACACCGATATGGTGGGGGTTAACAATAGGCGTCTGCAATCGTTTCACACCAATGTGCAGACTTCGTTCGACTTGGCTGCCTCGCTGCCTGAAGGCATCGTTTTGGTTTCGGAGAGTGGGCTGGGCGAGGCCTCGACGCTCAAAGAACTGCGGGCTGTGGGTTACCGGGGCTTTCTTATGGGCGAGGCCTTTATGAAAACAGGTCAGCCCGGTGCGGCGTTGAGGTCTTTGGTTAACGATTTAACGGATCCTTTTTTGAAAGTCTGTGGCTTGCGTGAACCGGCCAATATCCAGGCGGTGGCCGACTTGAAACCTACCCACCTTGGTTTTATTTTCTATCCACCTTCTCCCAGGGCCGTGCGTCCTGAAGATGGGGTTACACCAGCCTTGTTGGCCAACTTGAAAGCCCAAGGCATCACCCCGGTGGCTGTGGTGGTGGATGAACCGTTCGATACCCTGCTGACTTTGCTGAAAACGTATGGTTTCGATACCGTTCAACTGCACGGCCGTGAATTTCCGTCCTATTGCGCGGCCCTTAAGGAACAGGGCTACACGGTAATCAAGGCCTTTTCCATGGAGAGTCAGGCTCCCCTTGCTTCAACGGCTGCCATCCCTGAAAAGGAGGCCATCCTTTTTGAATCACTTTCCCCAGCTGATTACGAAGGCACATGCTCCTATTTCCTGTTTGATACCAAAACGCCTGGCAAAGGTGGCTCCGGTCAGCGTTTTGACTGGTCACAATTGGAGGCTTACCAGGGTTCGACTGGTTTTCTTTTGAGTGGCGGGTTGGGGCCTGACACGGTCGAGGACTTGCTCGCTTTCACCCATCCTCGTTTGGCAGGTTACGACTTGAACAGTCGCTTTGAGTTGGCGCCTGGCTTGAAGGATGTATCCAGTCTTCGAACATTTAAAAACGAGCTTGGGCGTTCCCTTTCAACAACATCTCCTGTTACCATCTAGCACTTAGTAAAATCCCTTCATTATGAATCAGCGCATACGTTCCTTGTTTGAACAAAAATCGTCCCGAATTTTATCTGTCTATTTTACAGCTGGATATCCGCATAACGAATCCACCATGCCTGTTCTGAAGGCCTTGCAAGCCGGTGGCATCGACATGGTCGAAATAGGCATCCCTTTTTCTGACCCCATGGCCGACGGGCCCGTCATTCAGCGTAGTTCACAGATTGCCCTGCAGAATGGCATGAGTCTGAAGGTGTTGTTTGGCCAGCTTGAGGCCTTGAGACCGGCCATTCACATCCCGGTCTTGTTGATGGGTTATGTCAACGTAATCATGCAGTACGGTTTGGAAGCCTTTTGTGCCTCTTGTCGCCGGGTAGGTGTAGATGGTATTATTTTGCCTGACCTGCCTCTAGATGAATACCTTAAGGTGTATAAGCCCGTAATGGATGCTTATGGCCTGTCGATGGTCCTGCTGATCACTCCTGAAACCTCTGATGAACGCATCCGCCTGATTGATGCGCACACCGACAGCTTTATCTATATGGTGTCTTCTGCTTCCATTACCGGTGCGCAATCGTCGTTCGGAGCAGGCAAGGTGGCTTATTTTAAGCGAATCAATGCCATGAACCTAAAGAATCCGAGACTGGTGGGTTTTGGCATCTCCAACAAAGCAACAGCGGAGGCGGCGTGGGAACATGCATCGGGCGCCATTATCGGAAGCCGTTTTATCGAGTGCCTTGACGCAAGCGACAGCCCAGAAGCGGCTGTGAAGCGTCTGTTGGATGGTTTGGCGGATTGACATCTGTTAACATTTGAGCGGCCAAGGGGTGCGTAAAGCCTCAATAGATGTTAAAATTAACAGAACCGCCCGTTTTGGATGAAACAAATCAGGACACTTCTCAGTCTTTGTAGTAAAGAGACTCACTAACCTTTAAACGTAACGACAATGACACGACGCAACACAACCCAGGCAACCAGCCGGTACCGCTCAGCCAGTCCCAAGGATGGCGCCGGTATGATTCAACCCAGATTATGGGCATTATTCCTTCTTATGGGAGCCTTGATGTTGACTGGCCCTGTTGGTGCTGCTGAACGTCGCTCGAGTCAAACGACCGCTACCCGTACGTCCTCCGTTTCCAGTCGTTCAGAATCTTCTGCTGCAAGGAGTAAGTCTGATGAACGTCGTAGTGCTGCTTCCGCTGAGCAACGCAAAGCGGATGAACGCCGCCGCGAAGCTGCCGCTGAACAACGCAAAGCTGAACAACGCAAAGCTGAAGAACGCAAGGCTGATGAACGCCGCAGTGAGGCTGCTGCCGCACAACGCAATGCCGATGAACGTCGAAGCGAGGCTGCTACTTCACAGCGTAATTCGGATCAACGCCGTAGTGATACCGCCACCGGGCAGCGTAATTCAGATCAACGCCGTAGTGATACCGCCACTGGCCAACGTCAGGCTGGTGAACAACAAAACCGCACCGGTCAAGGCACTGTATCAAACGGGGTTAATCGTAACGATGACAACAGCCGGGTGAACCGTGATAACAGGGGGCAGAATCCAGAGCAAAGAGGCCGTGATGTCCGTTATGAAGGACCATCCAGATCTGAAGTACGCTACTATCAGTTTGCCACCCACAAGACCGGCCATCGCTACAACAATGATAGAGAACGCTGCAACATTTGCTTTGGCGTTGGCTACACCTACGGACACGACCACCTGTACCGCCTGCGCTGCACACATTGTATGGGCAGGGGCTTCGGTATCCAGTTTCATGTACAATTGCATGATGTTTGTCCGCTGTGCTATGGATCTGTCAATGGGTATGGTTTTGCCAACCGTCACCATGAAATGGTTGACATTGCCCGCCGTATGACACAGGAGTTGGATTATGTGGTTCGCTTAAGCAACAGCCAGGAACGTCGCATCTACCGGATCAACCTGGACTACCTGCGTGAAAGCCGTCGTGGAGACCTTCCCTACTGGATGGAACGGAGGGATAACCAGATTTACAGAGTGCTGAATAACCGTCAACGTCCCCTCTATTTGGCCTATGCCCGCAACATCGACTACAGGGATGTTTGTGATAATTGCTTTGCCGTCTATTTCTAATTCCAAAGCGCTTCATCAACTTGAAACATATCGCTCAAAAAAAACGGTCCAATGACCGTTTTTTTTGATACTCTTTACCGACAACGGTTAAACCTTTTGAATCGCCTCAGTTCTAAGGAGTAATGTCACATAACAATGTCATTAATCCATTAAAAAAAACGTCTGTATGAAACGATTCAAAACAATGGCTTTCACCCTGCTTTTTGTAGCAGGAAGCGTGGTTTACGCACAAGGTCCTGGCCAAGGTGGCCGTCAAATGCGTTCAGCAACCGATCGTGCCAAGGCTGAAACCGAACAAATGACCCAAACATTGGCGTTGGATCAAGCTCAAGTCGTAAAGGTTCAGGAGATCAACTTGAAATTTGCTAAGCAGGATTCTGTGCGTTTTGCAGAAATGCGCGCCGGTGGACAGCAAATGGACAGGGAAAAAATGATGGAAACCATGCGTGCCACGCAGGAGGCCAAGACAAAGGAACTCAATGAAGTATTGACCGATGACCAAAAGGCCAAATACACGAAGTTTCAAGAAGAAAGACGTCAACGTGGCTTTGGCGGAGGTCAAGGAAATCGTCAGGGGCCCCGTAACGGTCAGCAGTAAATACTATAACGCTTACTAAAGGTTCGGTATGTTTTTTTAAGGGTATTGGTTCAAGCATACCGGAATAGTAACAACCTCGGAGTGATCCGAGGTTGTTTTTTTAAGTGCGCCATGCATGGCGCATCACTAGACGGTGAGAGTCCGTTATGGGGGCTGGCAGTTGCCAACCATTAGCCAAAGGCAAGGGTGTCCATCGCGAGGTGGAATCTGAAGGAAGCTGGCGGCAAAGTTCCGGCCGGAGGAACACGAACATCATCAGGCACAAACCGCAGGACGAGTTTGCGTAACAAAACAAAG
>JAAYBL010000155.1 GCA_012718945.1 Bacteroidales bacterium | reverse complement strand
GTTGGGCAAGGTGTGGGGCAGTTTGCCACTGTGAATGATGCAGACAGAGGCCTTGGGTGTTTCCAGGTCACGAATGAAGCGGTTTTCAACCTTGCCTTTTCTCATGACCACACTCTTTTTGTTGATCGAGGCCTTGGCCTTACCACCGGGTAGAGAGGCAACATACTGCTCAACCAATGGCTTGAGACTATCCAGGTTTACATTACCCACGAAGGTGAAGGTAAAGGGAGCCGCATTGGCAAAGCGTTCTTTGTAGAGGGCCAGCATGGAGGCATAGTCGGCCTTTACCACGTCATCGGCGGTAATGAAACGAGCCCTGGGGTTGTTGTTATAGGCTGCGCTCATCAACGAGTCGGTAAAGGCAATCATGGGATTGCTGCTGATGTTATCGAGCAAGCCCTTGCTTCTGGCCACAAAGGAGGCATAAGCTTCGTCGTTGGCACGGATGGACGTAAAGTTCAGATAGAACAACTGCATGGCGGTTTCGAGGTCTTTCACGGTAGCGTGCCCCTCTATTTCCTGGGTGTAGGCATCGAGGAAGAACGACATGCCGACATTTTTACCGGCCAATCGTTTTTTCAACTCAACGGCACTAAAGGCTCCCAAACCACCGACGGTTTGTACGGACTCACCGGTAATCTGCTGGAAAAGACGGCTCAAGAGACGGATTTCTGCCATTTGCTTGTCGTCGATGACAGAGGTACCACCCAACGCATAGCCGCTGATCAATACTTCATCGTCTTTGTTGGTAGTGGGTTTAACCAGCACTTTGGCACCATTAGACAGGGTCCAGGTGGTGGTGCCGTTGACGGTTTCTTCTTTCACGATGCTTCCTTTGGCTGGTAATTCAGCCATCAACGGATCGGTAATAACCTCATCGACATATGCTTCCAGGGGTTCGGCATCAATAGCGGCAAACATAGCCGAGATGGCTTCTTTGCTGGGATATGTTTCCTGTGTGGTTCCCATAATGGCCAGCACCCTGTTGTTGTCGGGGATCATATTGGAGACAACTTGGTTGATGGCTGTCAATGGTACATGCGGCATCAGTTGTTGCATGGAAGTGTACAGGCTGGTGATATCAGGGATGGGTTCCTGTCTGAGGAAGTGGTTGACGTACTGAGTGATGTAATAGCTACTGCGTTGCTTGTCGCGTTCGTTGTAGCGTTTTTCCAGATTGCTCAGATAGGTAGCCTTGGCCCTCTCGTATTCGCCTTCGGTGAAGCCGAATCGTTTGACGCGGCTGGCTTCCCTGATCAGCGTTTCGATGGCTGTCTTGCTGTCACCGGGCTTGGCGATGGCCATCAGTTGCAGGGCATCCTTGGTTTGGGCAATCAGGTATTCACTGTTGTCCACTCCAACATACACATAAGGAGGATTGGCTTCCTGCATTTTTTCTTCCAGGCGGTTTTGGAGCATGATGCTGATCATATCGTTCATCAAATCGTACACGAGGTAGTCAAAACCAACTTTCTGTTGGGCCGGCACAACGTCGCGTTTGTAGAACAACAGGATCTGTGAGGTGGAATTTTCCTTATCGGAGACAATGGATACAATGGGAGCTTCGTTGTCAGGAACAGCATCGTAGACGCGTTCAGTTGGGTTGACGGGAGCCTTGATGTCGGCAAACATCGTTTTGATGGAAGCTTCCATCTTATCGACGTCTACGTCGCCCACAATAACCAGGCTTTGCAGATCCGGGCGGTACCACGTGTGGTAGTAGTTGCGGAGCACTTCTGGTTTGAAGAAGTCAATCACCTCCATCTTACCGATGGGCAGGCGGTTGGCGTATTTGCTACCGACAAAGACATCGGGCAACATGTTTTCCAGCATGCGCAGTGACATATTCTGACGGGTACGCCATTCTTCGTGAATGATTTTTCGTTCTTTCTCAATGTCCTTATCCCTGAGCAGCAAGAAGCTTGACCAATCGTGCAGGATCAGCAGGCAAGAATCGAGGGTGGACGGACGTGTTGGAACGGCGTCAATATTATATATGGTGTAGTCGAAGCCTGTGGCTGCGTTAAGGTTTTGACCGAATTTCACACCGATGGATTCCAGGTATGGAATGATACCGATACCAGCTTCGTCGTTGGGAAAGTTTTTGCTACCATTGAAGGCCATGTGTTCGAGAAAGTGGGCCAAACCCCGTTGGTCTTCGTTTTCCTGCATGGAACCCACCTTTTGCACGATGTAGAAATAGGCTTGGTTGGCAGGCAGGTTGTTTTGTCGGATGTAATAGGTCAAGCCGTTGTCGAGCTTTCCGATGCGCACCGCCTGATCCACAGGGATGGGGGGCATTTGTTGTTGGGCCATCCCCGCGAATACAGCAATGAGATAGGCTACTAAAGTCCAGATTAGGTGTTTCATTTTTTCGGGTTTATAAAGGTTTTTGTAAGTGGTCGTTATAGGTAATTATTCGGCCGGCAAGCCATCGTCTACCCATTCGAGCAGATCGCCGGGTTGACAGTTCAACTCCTTGCAGATGAGCTCCAAGGTACTGAACCGTATGGCCTTGGCCTTGCCGGTTTTCAGGATGGACAGGTTTGCTGGCGTGATGTTGACCCGCTCGGAAAGCTCGTTGAGCGAAACCTTGCGCTTGGCCATCATGACATCCAGGTTGACAACTATTGACATGGTTGGAGTGGTATTGAGGAGTGATGTGGAGTCTATCAAATGGTCAGGTCTTGCTCTTCCTTAATGCTGGATCCTCGGCCCAGCACTTCGGCGAACAGGAGTACGACAAAGCCCAACAAAAGGACAAGGGCGTCGGCCTGATCCCATTCCAATTCGTAGGCGGCAAACTGAAACTGCTGTTTGAGTGTCAGGTAGTCGATCAACGACATGGTTTGGCCACAGACATAGAAAAGCAGCAGCGCACAGCCGATACAGCGCATGTATTTGATGTTGCGTCTGTCAAAGACCGACTCCCGGCTCAGAGCACGCATCAACTTGAAAAAGAGGATGGGAATGTAAACCATGACAAACAGGATGGCAAAGGCTGCGAGTTTCTCCAGCAATTTGAGCCAGGTGAAACCTTGGTTGACCGTCTCGGTCAGGGGCGTGCGCAGTTGACCTTGATCGTAACTGATGGGCAGCTTGTGACCCGTTTTCAGGTTAACAAGGGAGTCCGGATAGTGAGTGAAACCTGCTTTTGTTTTAAGGTAAACAAAATGCGTTTCGTGGGCTCTATCCTGACCGTCGGCCAGTCCCAGTTTGAATCCTTCCCATAGATCACCCATGGACAGTAGAATCATAAAAACATAGGCGGCGATAGCTAAAACAGCCAGGGTTGTCAGGCGCATGGTGTTACGAGGTTTTCCCATAATCATTCGTTAATCGTAGTGTGATTGTCGTGCACAAAGCGCATCGCTTGCACAGATACATGAATTAATGCGGCAAAGATACAGCCGTTTTTTGAAAAACAACGCTTTTTTATTGTTTTTCGATAATTTTTTGTCGAATTATCTAAAATACCAAGGTAGAACGCTCCAGAGCAGGGCGGTTGATGATGGTGAGGCGCCTACCTTCGATGGAAATGAGTCCCTCTGTTTCTAATTCTTTCAGTGTTCTGGCCAGTGAAGGTCGCTGGACACCCAGATACTCTGCTAGTTGAGTGCGACTGCGTTTAAGCTGCACCACAGGCTGTTCGGGGGTGGATTTTTCCAATAAAAAGAGTGCCAGTCGATGGCGGAGGCTCTTGAGGGATTGGCGTTGGAGTTTGCCGGCGTAATTGGCCGTCAGATCGGCGCTGAGGGCCAGAAAATTTTGGAGCAGGGTGGTGTTGCGGCCTATTTCTTCCAACCTGGCTGTTTTGGATATGCGCAAAAAGGAACAGGGGGTGAGGGCCAGGATATCGAAGGGGTATTGTCCTTCTCTGGCATATAGAAAAGCAGTTGCCATGGGCATGACAGATTCCTGGCGTTCCAACTCCAGCACATTGCCGTCGAGCGTTATGACGCGCAGGCTCACTTCGCCCTTGACCAGCAGGAGCATTTCTTGAATGGGATCGTGCTGTCTCACCACCAAGCTGCCTTTGGCCACCTGCATAAGGGCGCTGGCATGACGTTGCAGGAAGGCGTCGTGCTCGGAGCGTCGCAGCTCCTTGAACAAGGGACAATGATCCATATAGGCATCTTCCCTCCCATCGGCACAGTCAAACTGACAAGTATCATTCATAGTAACAACGATTGATTGTTTCGGCCAGAGCTTTTCTTCTGCGCAAATATATCAATATTTTACTTGTTAAAAAAAACAAACGCCACAAAGGTGTAACCTGGGTAACAGATTTGAGCCTGCCGGTGAATCTATCTTTGTGCCAAAATAAATATGAAGGTATGAAAACACTCAAGAATCAAACCGTTGGCAGCATCGTGGCTGAGCATTTCAACACCGCCGCCGTGTTCAAATCTGTCGGTATCGACTTTTGCTGCGGGGGTCATCAAAGCCTGGAAGCAGCCGCTGTCGAGCAAGGCGTCAATCTGGACACGCTCGAACAGCAACTGAATGAAACCATTGAATCGGGTACTGGCGGTCTCCCTGACTTCAAAGACTGGTCGCTCGATTTTCTGGCCGATTACATTGTCAATGTGTACCACAGCAAGGCCTGGAAAATGCTGCCGGAAATCAAGGCATACGTGGATAAAATCGCTCATGTACACGGTGAAAATCACCCGGAACTGCATGAAATTGCTGACGCTTTCAACCTGATACACACAGAGATGCCCCTTCACCTCAAAGAGGAAGAAGACAGTCTGTTTCCTGCCATCAAGCTGGCTATGACAACGAATGATGCGGCCGCCAAGGCCACCATCAAAGCAGCCTACGACAACTTAATGAACGATCACGTACTCATTGGTGGCACCATGGACAACATCAGGGAGCTGAGCAACAAATACGCCTTGCCCGAAGATGCCTGCAATACTTACCTGGTGACCTACAAATTATTGGAAGCCTTTGAGGATGATTTGCACATTCATGTGCACCTTGAAAACAACCTGCTGTTTCCCAGGGCCATGGCTTTAAGCTAAGGGTTTTTCGGTGTTCGTCTTGTGCCCTCTCCCATTTTCTTCTATCTTTGCGTAAGACGAAATCACCATTAAAAAAACTCATATGTCCCTCATGCACAGCTGGTTTGAAGGTAAGGTACAGTACGAAAAACTCTCGCCCGAAGACGGTCTCCAGAAAAAAACCAC
>JAAYBL010000154.1 GCA_012718945.1 Bacteroidales bacterium | reverse complement strand
CCGGCGATTATTCGGCCGACAACTATGCCCTCATTGACCTGCACAGGCCTTACGTGGATGACATCACCCTGGTGTCGCCCAGCGGCAAGCCCATGCGCCGGGAAAGCGACCTCATTGACGTGTGGTTCGACTCTGGTGCCATGCCTTACGCCCAGTTGCATTATCCGTTTGAAAACAAGGATAGACTGGAGAAAGGGGAGGTGTTCCCGGCTGATTTCATTGCCGAAGGTGTCGACCAGACCCGCGGTTGGTTCTTTACCCTACACGCCATCGCCACCATGGTTTCCGGTTCCGTTGCTTTCCGCAACGTGGTTTCCAACGGTTTGGTGCTCGACAAGAACGGTAACAAAATGTCTAAACGCCTGGGTAACGCCGTCGATCCCTTTTCCACCATCGAAAAGTATGGTTCCGACCCCTTGCGCTGGTACATGATTACCAACTCCTCACCTTGGGACAACCTCAAGTTTGACGTAGACGGCATCGAGGAAGTGCGTCGCAAGTTTTTCGGAACCCTGTACAATACCTATTCGTTTTTTGCACTCTACGCCAATGTGGATGGTTTTACAACCAGAGAGGAACAAGTCCCGCTGGCCAAAAGGCCTGAAATTGACCGATGGATTCTTTCCCAGCTCAACAGTCTGATCCGCGAAGTCGATGAGTGCTACGATCAATATGAGCCCACCAAGGCTGGCAGAGCCATCAGTGATTTCGTGACTGAAAACCTCAGCAACTGGTATGTACGCCTCAACCGCAAGCGTTTCTGGGGTGGCAGCTTCACTGAAGACAAGTTGGCGGCCTACCAAACCCTGTACGCTTGCCTGGAAACGGTGGCCCGCTTGATGGCTCCCATTGCACCGTTCTACGCAGATAAACTCTATACCGACCTCACAGCAGTGGCCAGCGATAACGCCCCTCTGTCTGTGCATTTGGTTGATTTCCCGGTCAGCGAACCACGCTTCATTGATACGGACCTTGAAGCACGCATGCAGATCGCTCAGCAACTGTCGTCCATGATCCTGGCGCTTCGCCGTAAGGTGAGCATCAAGGTGCGTCAACCGTTGACGGCCATCATGGTGCCAGCCATCGACGCCAAACAGCGTGCTCACATTGAAGCCGTCAGTGGTCTGATTCTCAGTGAAGTCAATGTCAAGGAACTCCGGTTTGTGGAAAATACTGGTGGTATGTTGGTTAAACGCATCAAACCTGATTTCAAGAAGCTGGGTCCCAAGTGCGGCAAAGCCATGAAAGAAGTGGCTGCTCTGTTGACAAGCATGGATCAGGAAAGCATCAGTGCCTTCGAGTTAACCGGTCAATCTGTTCTGACAGTGGCTGGTCAACAAATCACGGTTGAAACTTCCGATGTCGAAATCCTTTCCGAAGATATCCCCGGTTGGCTGGTTGCCAACGAAGGCCGTTTGACCGTTGCCCTTGATGTGACGGTGACCGAGCCGCTCAGGTTGGAAGGTTTGGCTAGGGAACTGGTCAACCGTATCCAAAACCTGCGTAAGACCAGTGGTTTTGAAATAACCGATAAGATACATGTGGTGATTGAACCCAACCCGGATATTGAAGTAATGTTGGCTGAATGGAAGGAATATATTATGGGGCAGACACTTGCCCTGTCCGTGTCAATGGGGGAGACAGGCCCGTCGGCAACCAGCCAGGATTTCGAAACATATACCCTGAAAGTACAGGTTGAAAAAGCGCTCTGAATTTTAAGCTGAACCATACAGCGTACACAAATATTGACTATATTCGCCAATCCATTTGGAACCTCTATTTCTCGAACCGTATTGTGTTTTTTAAAACGTTACGACCATGTCAGACAAAATCAGATATTCAGACAGTGAATTGGAAGAGTTTCGCGAGATCATAGAAAAGAAACTGGCTAAGGCACGTGAAGACTACGAACAACTTAAAGCCAGTGTGACCAACATGGATGGCAACGATGTCATGGATACGTCACCCACGTTTAAGGTGTTTGAGGAAGGTGCCAATACGCTGCTCAAGGAAGAAACCGGCCGTATGGCTCAACGTCAGCTGAAATTTATCCAGCACCTGGAAGCCGCCTTGATTCGCATCGAAAACAAGACCTACGGCATTTGCAGGGAAACCGGCCAACTCATTCCAAAGGAACGTCTTCGCGCCGTACCCCACGCAACCTTGACTATAGAAGCGAAAACCGAGAAACGCTAACAAATGTCATCACGCTCCAAAGGCTGGATAGCCGCAAGCGTCATTCTTGTCGTACTTGTTGCCGATCAGGTGCTCAAGTTTTGGGTCAAGACCAACATGGCCCT
>JAAYBL010000021.1 GCA_012718945.1 Bacteroidales bacterium | reverse complement strand
GCAGCCGGTACCCGTTCCATTTCCATGCGCTTTTCAGCACCGACAAATAAGATGGTCGCGTCTGGCCGTTTTTCCTTGAGCGCATTGGCTATTGCAATGGCCGGGAAGATGTGTCCTCCCGTTCCGCCTCCTGAAATGATGATGCGTGGTTGTTTCATGGCTATCAATTAAATGCCGTATTCGCTGGCTGTGGATAACGCTTGTTTATTGAGTTCAAGTTCTTCTTCATCGTCTTCAGCGGCTTCCTTTTCGACCCATTCGGGATTGCCAAATCGACTAACGCTCAACATGATACCGAAGTAAAGGGCGGTAATCAACGTAGAGGTACCACCACGACTCACCAAAGGCATGGGTTGACCGGTCACGGGAAAGGCCCCTACGGCTACCGACATATTGATAAAGGCCTGCGTGCAGACCATGAGGGCTGCCCCCATGATTAGCAGCATGGGGTAGATCTTGGTACAGTTTTTGGCGATGTACAGGGCCCTCAACAATAGAATAATGTACAAAAAGGGAACAAGCAACAGTCCTATCCAGCCCATCTCCTCAATAATAATGGCGTAGATAAAGTCGGAGTAAGCTTGTGGGAGAAAATCACGCTGCGAACTATTTCCCGGCATGGTGCCCACAAAGGTGCCGTTGGCAACGGCTATTTTGGCGTGAGAGGTCTGGTAATTTTTATCGGTGATACGGAAATCAGGATCCGTTACGCTGATTTCTTCGTCAAAGAGTCGGTTTTGCCAGGTCTCCCACCTGGGCATACCGGGCACTTCATCCACCACCTTGAGCAAGAACACGCCAAGGACGACGGCAGAAATGACAATTCCTCCCAACAAAAGCAGTTTTTTGGTTCTGATCCTGCCAACCACCATCATAAAGTACACCACCACGCAAAGCATGACCGCGGTGGAACCGTTTTCAGGCACAATCAGGGCAGCAAAAACGCCGGTTAACGCCAGAATAATCCAAAAAGCTTTGTCCAGCATGGCTTCCGACCGCTGAGTTTTACTCAGGATGAAGGCGGTAACGATGACCATGGCCAGTTTTGCGAACTCAGAGGGCTGGAACTGAATACCGAAAATACTGATCCAACGAGCGGCGTTGTTGACCCTCACACCAATGACGGGCGTCAACACCAACAACAGGAAGGCGACCAGTATCAAGCCCAACCCCATGAAGGTTATCCACTTAAGTTTAAGGTTATGCAGGACCAACATCAGTCCGGCTCCCATCAACAGGAACATGCCGTGCCTGAGGATGGGTCCGAAGGTGGACGACCCTGAATAGGCCAGGGTACTGCTGGCGCTGTACACCTCGATCAGCGAGATAAGGCTTAAAAGAGCGAAGACGATCCACACTACCTTGTCACCCTTGAAGAGTTTCGCAATCAATCCCATACTATTCAGAGATGTAATACATGTGACTTAAACTGGCGCCCTCTGTCTTCGTAATTGAGAAAAAGGTCGAAGCTGGCGCAACAGGGCGACAATAAAACGGTGTCGCCTTTTTGAGCGTATTCATAGGCCAGGGATACAGCTTCCTCCATGGAACCGGCATCAAAAATGGCCGGCACCTTGCCATCAAAGAAGGCATGCAGTTTGCTATTGTCCACACCTAAAAAGATCAGGGTATGCACCTTATCCTTGACCAGGGGTTCGATTTCCGTGTAGTCGTTGCCTTTGTCGGTACCACCCAGGATAAGGACAACCGGTGTTTTCATGGACTCCAGGGCGTACCAGCAGGAATTGACATTGGTCGCTTTGGAATCGTTGATGTAGGTCACACCCTTGACAACAGCCACCTTTTCCAACCGGTGTTCAACACCCTGGAAACTTCCCAGCGCTTCCCTTATGGTCGAATTGCGGATGTGAGCGATGTTGGCCGAAATAGCGGCAGCCAGGGAGTTGTACAAGTTGTGGGTACCCAGGAGGGACAGTTCATCTTGCTCTATCTGGAACTGTTGCTCAGGCGTATCGATCATCAGAATCTCGTTTTCGATGAAGGCCTTGATGCCTGTACCCTTACGCAAGGAGAAGGGATACTTACGAGCTCTGATGGTCCGTTTTTCCACTTCGGCCCTAATGAAGGGGTCATCGTTCCAATAGATAAAGGCGTCGTTTTCGGTCTGGTTCTGAACAATGCGGAATTTGGCATCCACGTATTCCTGCATGTTGTAGTGATACCTGTCAAGGTGATCGGGGGTAATGTTGAGCAACACAGCGACATCAGCCCTGAAGGTATAGGTATTGTCAAGCTGAAAACT
>JAAYBL010000153.1 GCA_012718945.1 Bacteroidales bacterium | reverse complement strand
TAATCATTATAAAACCCATGTTTGCTTACCCCATTGGTCAAGATTCGCTCGAATTGTTCGGGATCCACCGACAGAAAAAAAAACATATAGACAAAGCAACTGACCAGCAACACCAACAAATTCATCAACAACCGTTGGCGGTTTAACAACCAATCCTGCTTCATCAACTTGACAAAGCGATCCCATGAAAAAACAGCGTTCTCGTACATATCAGTCTTGATTTAATGCGTGATTAATAACGGCATTGAAGAACAATTCCATATCCAGGGGGGATTCATGGCCGTCATCAACCGGTTTGATGATTTTGTACCCCATACTGCAAGGTTCATGGTATAGAATAGGATCCATTCCTTGCAGCTTGGTGACGGTATCGAAATAGTAACGTTGGTTCAGGTTTTCGATGGTTTCTTCCAGTAAGAGAACCCCGTTGTCGATGACCACCAATTTATCCAGGATGGTATCGACATCTTTCACCTGATGGGTGGAAATGATGACCAATTGATCGTCGGTCACCGAACTCACCAGCACTTTACGAAATTGGCTCTTCGAAGGGATGTCCAACCCGTTGGTCGGCTCATCAAGCAACAAAACGGCACAGTTACTCGACAGCGCAAAGGCGATGAGAAATTTCTTGCGTTGGCCATGAGAGAGCTGGTTCAATTTGGAGGTGGTGTCCAGCTCGAATTCCTGCAAGATGCCAGCCAATTTGATCACATCGAACGAAGGGTACAATGGGCTGTAGGCCTTGACGTAGGTTTCGATGGTCACTTGGGGGAATTCAAACTCCTCGGTCACGAGGTAGACATCGGCCAGGAACGACGGGTGACGTTCAAAGGGCACATACCCGTTGAGGAGGATGTCTCCACTCTGTGGTGGCATTAAGCCGGCCAAGAGGTTTAACAAGGTGGTTTTGCCGGCGCCGTTTTTGCCCAGCAAACCGACAATACTGCCCTGCTGCACGTTCAAGGAAAAATCCTTGAACAAGGCAGGTTTTTTTCGGTAGTGAAACGTGAGGTTGATAAGGTTCAACATGGCATATTAGTTTAGTGGTCTATGCTACTATGCCACAAATATACCTATTTTTTTTTCATTCCAACAAATGGGAGCTTTTTTTTAGATAGTTTTTATAATACCCTAAAGTGGGTTAGACCCATCCATTCCGGCTGTTCAGCCATGATTTTTTGAACATTGGTTCATTATCACAATTATCGTTACCTTTGTGGGTACGCTCAGTTCCATTATTAAACAGACGTCTACTCAATACGGACATGAAAGGCTACATTCAGGTATATACCGGCAATGGCAAGGGTAAAACGACAGCGGCTCTCGGACTGGCCCTACGTGCAGCTGGAGCCGATAAATCCGTCTATTTTGCCCAATTTGTCAAAGGCAAACCCTATTCCGAACTGTCAATTCTTACTGCCCATATAACAGGCATCACGCTCAAGCAGTATGGCAGGGGTTGCTTTATCGTGAATAAACCAACCGAGGAAGATATCCGCGCTGCCCAAAATGGATTGAAAGACGTTGCCGGTATCATTGAACGCGGCGAGTACGACCTGGTCGTGCTTGATGAAGCCTGTATCGCTCTCTTCTATCACCTCTTTACCATCGAAGCCTTATTGGACATCCTTCATCGTAAACCGGAATCGGTGGAACTCGTCATTACGGGACGCTACGCTCCTCAAGCCCTGATTGACGCCGCTGACTTAGTCACAGAAATGAAGGAAATCAAGCATTATTACACGCTGGGAGTCGAAGCCAGAGAAGGCATCGAGTATTAATCGCTACCGTCATGAACGATACTATTGAGACCTTTCAAGCCGAGCTGTTGACCTGTACCAAGTGTGCGTTGGCCGCTACCAGACACCATGTCATCCTGGGCGAAGGCCCCTACAACGCGCCCATATTCATCATCGGCGAAGCGCCCGGTTACGAGGAGGATCTACATGGTAGACCTTTTATCGGACCATCTGGACAATTGCTGGACAAAATGCTGGACGCTTGTGGCTTCAACAGACAGGAGCATGTCTTCATTAGCAACATCGTTCGATGCCGGCCACCGGGTAACCGCCCTCCCACCCCTCAGGAAGCGGCAATCTGCCTCCCTTGGTTACAGACCCAAATCGAACTGGTCAATCCCAAGATACTCATCCTGTTGGGCAGTACGGCCCTCCGTTACATGGCTGGACCAGGTTACCGCATCAGCCAAACCAGAGGCACTTGGAGAACCTGCCAAAACCGCTTGACCATGCCCATTTACCATCCCTCAGCCTTACTGCGCAACCCAGCGTTGAAGCGGTTAACCTGGGAGGATCTCAAATCCATCGTATACACCTACCGGCAATTGGTCAATCCATCGCACACATCAGCATACATTCCCTAATAATTATATAACATGTTGCAACATATTGGATTAGCCCTTACAGAAGAGGAAGAAGTGTCCCGCTTTTATGAAAACATCCTGTCGTTTCGTGTCCACCATCGTTTTGCCCTTTATCCCGAGGTTGCGTTGGATCTATTTGGTGTGAACAAGTCGGTTGACGTCGTTGTTATGGAAAAAGAGGGGTTGCAACTCGAATTGTTCATTCACCAGAAGAAAGAGACCAAAACATTCACGCATCTTTGTCTGGTAGAGGAGACACTTGAAAGCATTGCTGAAAAAGCCAGACAGGCCGGGTATCGTTTGAAGGAGCGCAGACAACCTGGAAAAGTGACGTACTTTCTTTGGGATCACAGCGGCAACCTCTTTGAATTGAAACAAGGAGAACATGATAAAAACCATTCGAACCCAGTTTAACTATCTCGTGACAACCCTTGTCTGCTGCGCTTGGGTTGTCGCCCTCCCCCCCGCTATACGCGGTATCGGCCTATCCTGGACCGGTCACCTACCAGCAGCCTGATGGAAGCGCTTATTCAGTGAGGCTATCCTTCAGCAAGGGCTTCAGATAACGCCCTGTCAACGAACGCTCACAGTGAATCAAGTCTTCCGGTAAGCCCTGAAACAACACCTCGCCCCCGTTTTTACCCCCTTCGGGTCCCAGGTCGATCACCCAATCGGCGTGTTTGATGATATCCAGGTTGTGTTCGATGATGACCACCGTATTGTTTTTGGCCACAAGCGCCTTGACGATGCGGTAGAACGTTTCGATGTCGGACATGTGCAAACCAGTGGTGGGCTCATCCATGATGTAGAGGTTGCCTTCCTGGTTGAGTTCGTTGGCTATTTTCAACCGCTGGGATTCACCACCGCTGAGGCTGCTCAAGGTTTGCCCCAGCTTCAGGTAACCCAAACCTACTTCCTGCAGCAGGTGTAGGTGTTTGCGGATCTTGGCCTCCTTGAAGAAGGCCTCAGCCTGATTGACCGTCATATCCAACACCTCGGCGATGTTTTTGCCCTGGTGGGTCAACGCCAGCACATCGGCGTGGTAGCGCTTGCCCTCGCATTCGTCACAAACCGTCTTGACAGCGTCCAGAAAATGCAGCTCAAAGGTGAGCATACCCTGACCGTTGCATTTAGGGCAGGCCCCTTTGGAATTGAAACTGAACAAGGAGGCCTCAGCCCCGGTGGAAGCGGCGAAGGTTTTGCGAATCAGGTCGAACACACCCATGTAAGTGGCGGCATTGGCCCTGGACGATCGGCCTATGGGTGACTGATCGATGACAATGGCTTCCGGGTGTTCTTTGGCAAAACAGGCGTGAATCAGGCTACTTTTCCCACTGCCGGCCACACCGGTCACGCAGGTCAGTACGCCTTTAGGAATGGAAACGGATACATTTTTAAGGTTGTTGGCTATGGCATTGCGCAGTTCGTAGACTTCGGTAAACGGTTTGCGCAGATAGGTTCCATTGTGGCGCTTGTTGAGGTAGCTAGCGGTAAGGCTGTCGGATGTTTCAAGGCCTTTCAATTCACCGTTGTAGACCACGCTCCCACCCCCTTTGCCGGCGCCGGGACCCATATCGACCACCCATTCGGCGGCCTTGATGATGTCGGGATCGTGTTCCACAACGAACACTGAGTTGCCCCTGTCTTTCAAGCGGTAGAGGATCTTCAACAGGTTGTCCGTATCCCTGGGATGCAGGCCGATGGAGGGTTCATCCAACACGTAGAGCAAGTCGACCAGGTTGCAGTCCATCTGTTTGGCCATCTTGACGCGCTGTGATTCGCCACCTGACAGGGTGCCCACGGCTCTGTCCAATGAAAGGTAACCCACCCCGATTTCAATCAGTTGGCGCAACAGAAAGTTGGCCTTGCTGATGATGGGTCTGGAAATCGCATCGTCCAGACCTTCCAGGAAGGGCAACACGTCGAACAGTTCGAGTTGGCAAAGGTCGGTGATGGTCATATCCTGGATGGTCACGCCCCTGGCCCTCTCGTTGAGGCGGGTGCCGCCGCACTGCTCACAGGCCTGGTACTTGAAATACCGGGTGTAGGCGTTCTTGTCTTCTTCGTCGGCCTCATCATCAGCCCTGGTGGTCACTGCTTTTTCCAACTTGCGGGCAATGCCTTCGAAAGTTCGGTTGTAGGTCAGTTTGTCCTTGGCTCCTTTGATGGGAAAGGGTTCAGAATACAACAACAGGTGCCGTTCTTCATCGGTATAATCGCACAAACGCTTGTCGGGATTTACCACGTCAAGGCTCACCAGTTCTTTCCACAAAAAAGAACCGGGTTTGTAATGCGGGTGGGTAATGGCGCCCTCGCGTATGGTTTTTGTCCAGTCGATGAACAGGTCCAGGTCTATCTTGACTTGCTTACCCAGACCGTTGCAATGGGGGCACATGCCTTCGGGATGATTGAAGGAAAAGTAGAATGAAGGGCCGATAAAGGGTTGTCCCAGACGCGAGAACAGCAAACGGAGGTAGGTGTTGACTTCGGTGGCCGTGCCCACGGTGCTGCGCAGGTTGTTACCCATGCGCTTCTGGTCGATGACGATGGCGGTAGAGAGATTGAGGATGTCGTCCACGTCGGGTCTGGACAACTTGGGCATGCGGGTTCGGGCGAACGTGGAAAAGGTTTCGATCAACTGACGCTGGGCTTCGGTATAGATGGTGTCGAAGAGTAACGACGACTTGCCAGAACCAGATACCCCCGTGAAAACCACCACTTTGTGTTTGGGAATAGCCAGGTCGATGTTACGCAAGTTATTGGTGTGGGCGTTTTTGACCACAATAGTGGGTTGTTCCATTGTCAACGTCTGATTTTTGAGGCACTGTTCAAGGCAAAAATAACGGAAGAAAGAGCGGTTAAAGATAATACACCGAGGGCGATTAGCAAGAATATTGGTTGGGAAGTGCCAGCTAGTAGGTAGCGGCAGCCTTCCAGCACGTAGGTTACTGGATTGCCCCAGGAAATGGCCAGCAGCCACTTGGCTGTCATCAATTCTCTGGGCAGGAAGGTGGTGCTGAGAAACAGCAGGGGAAAAACGGCGTTGGTGACAATGGCCGCGCTTTGGGGCTGTCCGGTACGCAACATGACTCCGGCAGAGAAGCCACAGAGTGTGACCGACCAAAGCAGGCAAAGCACCATGATGCCCAGGACCGATAGCCAGCCAAACTGAAACACGACGCCGAAGAGGGCACCGATGGCCAATAATAGGGCGCCGAACACCAGCGATGACAAGGTGTCGGCCAGCATGGGAGCCACCACCAGGGACCATCGGGGTGCGGGGCTCAGGTACAACCGCTGGAAATAGCCTGATTGCATGTCGGCATGGAGGGCTTGCCCGGCGCCGGCTGAGGAGCCCATGGCCAAGGAAATGAGGGCAATGGGGAAAACAAAAGAAAGGTAGCCTCCGTCACCAAAGGCGTCCAGGAAGCCAACGCCTCCAATACCGGCGTTGTAGACCACTAAAAAGAAGAGGCTCATGGCAAAGCCACCTAGAGGGGCTGAGGGTTGTTTGAGAAGCTTGATGATGCCTCTGTTCACTAATAAAACGGTTACGTGTTGCATTATTCTAAGTTTTAAGATTCACTTTTACCTATCACATTTTGCATCTGATCCGCTCCCCTTAGGCGGGATTGGGTATTGTTTCCGGCGCCCTTCGTCAATGGTGCCGTCACCAACACCCAACCCCGCTGGCGGGGAGCTGATTCAGCAAACAGGAGAAAGGGTTTTGATATAGGTCAGGTAGCTCTCTTCCAACGAGGAAGCGTCTTGAGGATGAACTAGTTGCTTGAATCCGGTGATGGTGCCGGCGAAGTGGATGCTGCCATCAACGATCAAGGCCATGTCGCTGGCGTGTTTATCGGCCTCTTCCAGGTACTGGGTAGTCAAAAAGACGGTGACCCCCTCCTCCCGGTTCAATCGGGTGATGACCTCCCAGAACAGGGACCTGGCCAAGGGATCCATGCCAACCGTCGGTTCATCGAGAAAAAGAATAGAGGGCTTGTGTACGAGGGCCAGGGCGCAGTGAAGGCGGCGCTTGTTGCCCCCGGACAGGTCGGCCGTCCGTTTGTCGCTCACCGGTTGCAGGTCGAACAGGTCGATCAATTCTTCGGCCCGCTTGTTGGCCTCCGTTTTACTCAACCCGAATAACCGGCCTTGAAAACGGAGCAGTGCCATCACCGTTTCACCGGGATCGAGTTCGTTGTCCTGGGACGCCACACCAATGGCACGTTGCACCCTTTTAAAATCGATATCCGGATCGGATCCGTCTATCATCAGATGTCCCTCGTCCTTTTTGTAGAGGGTGGTCACCAGTTTGATCAAGGTGGATTTACCGGCCCCGTTGGGACCAAGTAAGGCAAAAAAGCCGCCTTTCTCTACCGATAAGTTCACCCCTTTCAGGGCTTGCGTACCGTCAGGGTAGGTTTTGAAAAGGGATTCGATGTTGATAGCCGTTGACATAATTGCTGCTGTTTGGTTTGACGCAGCAAAAGTACAGACGGTCTACTTGCCAGGATTGTAAAAAACAGACAAAATGCCCTGTGTCAGCAGTGTTCGTCGTCCATATCGAAGTCGGGGTAGCGGTCGGCAAATTCACCGGGAGTGAGGCCGGTATACCGTTTGAAATCCCGGATGAAGTGCGATTGGTCGAAGTAACCGCAGCGTAAGGCACGCTCCGTAGCGGTTGACGACCTCACCAGCGAAAAATCCTGCAGGATGGCTTGGAATCGAAAGAGTTGGATGACTTGTTTGGTGGATTTTCCCAGGTATCGTGCGCATTTGCGTTCCAGGCTTTTGGGGGTTACCGCCAGTTGGCTCGACAGTGAAACAGCCGAGGTTTGACCGGCAGACTGCTTGATGACCTGCACCGTTTTGGCCATCAGCTGCTTGTCGTAGGCTGGTAGCGGCGTGTAATGCCGGAGCAGGAAGCCCTCTATCAAGGTTATCCGTTCGTCCAGCGTGGAGGTTTCGTACAACTGTTCCTCCAACTCCCTGCATTCGGTACTGAAAATGGCCTTCAAATCGATGCTTTGATTAGCCACTTCAGACAACGAAAAGCCGAAAAAGGAACTGGCACCCTCTGGGTAGAACCGTACGAAGACCACCCCCGTTTCTCCATGGGTGGAGACATCGATGTACGTGTCGGTCAAGCCGCTCAGCACGCACCGTGGCTGGCTCACCAGGGCATCGGGCAGCACGTTCACAAAGGGATCCTTGTAATGAAACATCAACTGAACATGCTCGGTGGGGATGACCCGTTCCGTCACGGCTACTTCTTCCCTGCCCGCCTCCATGAAAC
>JAAYBL010000152.1 GCA_012718945.1 Bacteroidales bacterium | reverse complement strand
GTTTGCCCAGGGGGTCCTTGAAAGGGCCGTAAGGGCTGTCGGCCACCAATACGCCAATGCCGCCACCGTGTACGGGGCAGTAGAGGTAAAATTTGCCGTTGCGTTCGATGCATTGAACAGCCCAGGCACCGTTATCCTGCCTGGCCCACTTGAAATCTTTCAAGGAGGCTACGGCGCCGTGTTCTGTCCAGTTGACCATATCGGTCGAGGTATAAAGGAGCCAATCCAGCATCTTGAAACCCTTGGCGTCGTCTTCATCGTGAGAAGTGTACAAAAAAACGGTGTCGTTGTGCACCATCGGGGCAGGATCGGCCGTGTACTTGGTTTGGATGATGACTTGCTGCTTGGGCTGTTGGGCAGAAAGTGTCAACGTCGTTGACAGCATCACCAACAGGACCGTGTGAGGGAGGATGCGGAATGGGATCATAACAGTGTTTTGCTAAGTGAGGGTTACAATTTAAAGCTTGTTTTTTTACCGTTGTAGCGCAGGGTCTTCAAGGCAGGGTCACTTGTTTTGTCGCCGCCTGCTTGATCCGGCGTAGCCAGATAAAGGTTGAAGGTGCGTTGGGGCAACATACCGTTGAAGGACCCTTGACGATCGCTGATGGTGAGCTTGCGTTGCTTGTCGTTCCAGGTGAAGGTGATGGTCGAATACTGACCCTTTTCGTAGTTGTAGTTGTCGCCTTCGTCTTCGTACAAGGTGAAGCTGCCGTCGGCACCGGGGTAGATACGGATGTCAAGGTTTTCCCAGTTCTTTTCACCTACGTATTGCACGGAAGGGCCAAGGGGCAGGATGCTACCGGCTCTGACGTACAGGGGAATGAGGTCTATGCTGGTTTCTCTGGTGATTTTCTGGCCGCCTTGGTGGCGTTCATTGGTCCAGAAATCGTGCCAAACCGTACCGGCGGGCAAATAAACATCCGTGCTGTGTTTGGCCGTGAAATCGATGCGACCGCTGCCGCCCTGTTGGTTGCCTTGGTTCTTGTTCCAACCATCATTTTCGTTGGTCCTGACAATGCGTTCGGGGGTGTACTGAGCTTCGAGTACGGGAGCCACGAGGATGGACTTGCCGAACATGAACTGGTCGTTCATGTCCAGTACGTTTTTGTCGTTGGCAAAATCCATGAACAAGGCCCTCATAAAGCTGGATTGGTTGCGGGTTACATCCCAGGAGGTGGCGTAGATGTAGGGCAGGAGGGCATACCTCAACCGAATGGTTTTCTCAATGGCGTCGT
Source organism: Bacteroidales bacterium (assembly GCA_012718945.1). GTDB lineage: Bacteria > Bacteroidota > Bacteroidia > Bacteroidales > UBA1402 > UBA8389. The sequence goes on along the minus strand of JAAYBL010000152.1, from coordinate 16,112 downwards.
AAATGGGTTCACCCTTTTGACCGAACTGGTAGATTTCCCTGGGGATGTCGGTGCCGTGGGAACGCATCATAGGCGTGAAAGCACCAAATTGCATCCAGCGGACGTACAATTCCTGGAACAGGGGGTTTTTGGCGCCGCGCTGTCCGTTCCAAGGTTGGTTGTAAGTGCCGGCGAAAAAGCCGCCGATATCGCTGTTCCAGTGGGGTAGGCCGCAGAGGGAGAAGTTCAGACCAGCCGGCACTTGTTTGCGCAGCATGTCCCAGGAAGAGTTGACGTCGCCTGACCACACGGAGGAACCGTAACGTTGTTGACCGGCAAAGCCAGAACGGGTGAAGATGAACACACGTTTGTCGTTGGTAACGGCGCGTTGGTTATCATAAACGCCACCTACTGTCATCAGGGGATAGGCATTACGTACTTTACGGAAGGAACCCAGGTAGGTCTTATTGTCCATGTCTTCTGGCTTGAAGCTCAAGTGGTCAGGCTCAGTGGAGTCCATCCACCAACCGTCTATGCCCAGTTTGAACAGACCTTCGTTCAGGTGTTTCCAATAAATAGCCCTGGCTTCGGGGTTATACGGGTCGTATGGCTTCACACCTGAGGGGTATTCCATGATGGGGGGCCAGGGATTCAATCCGGATTCAGGCCAGGTGCCGAAGTTTAGCAGACCACCTATCTTATTAAGCTCCCTGTATTGCTTGGTAGCCGGCCCGAATGACGACCAGATGGAAATGGAAAGCTTGGCGTTCAGGGCGTGGATCTCGTCGATCATGCGTTGAGGTTGTGAATATTCCTCGTTCAGGAATTCCATGGCGTTCCACAGGTAGTTGTTGCCCCAGTACTGCCAGTCCTGGATGATGCCATCGAGGGGCACGCCCAGCTCACGGTATTGTTTGACCACGTTGACAATCTCACCCTGACTTTTGTAGCGTTCCTTACTTTGGAAGAAGCCGTAGGTCCACAAGGGGAACAAGGGCACCTGCCCCGTGAGGTCACGCATCTGAGCGATCACACCGTCGGCGTTGCCGCCGAACATCACGTAGTAATCGATGATGGAGGCTACTTCTGAGGTGAAAGACGTGCCTTCTGCGTTGTCTTTGAAGATAGTAGGTGAATAGTTATCCCAAAATAGACCATAGCCCTTGACAGACTGGAAGAAGGTGACAAAATCCCAGGTGTTGTTTTGAACCATCCTGACTTCCTGGTTGCGCTGGTTCATTTGGCCGTTTTGCAGGATGCCCAGGCCGTAAATGGCTTCGTCCTTGTCAAGTTCGAAGGTTTGCCCGGCACTGTAGGTTTGGTCGCCGGCATCGTTGAACGGGGTGAAGGCTGTTCCGGCTGCTTTTTCGGTCAACAGAGCCTTGCCATTAACTGTCTTGAAAGACAGGCGCCCGCTTTTCAGGTTCAGGCTAACTTGCAGGGTTTGGCTGGACACCATCAACTCGTCACCATTCTGTTTCAAGCTGATGCGTGTTTGTTCTGGTGTTTTGACCACCGAAAGACTGGTCTTTTCCACTGGTTGACCAGCAGGGGTTTTGATGATGCGAACCAAATTGGGACCGTAGTAATCGACGGTCACATCCAGTCCATCAACTGTGGCCTTGACCCCTTGGGCCGTTTGGGTGTAGGGAACAGCCCAGGCAGCGGCGAAAAAGGCCAGAAATAAAAAACTCACGATAAATCGATGGGAACGTTGTGTTGGCATGTTTTGAATTAAGTTGATTGGAATTAATTAAATTGCCACCAGTCGAGGTTGAACAATTCGCGACCGGAGGAAATATTTTTGTCCATAAAGGTAAGAAAAACATCGTGGGTGCCGGTAACCTTGCCCTCAACAGGGGCCTTGAATAGTTGAAATTGGTCCCAGCCGCCTGTTCTTGAAAGTTCTATGGCGGCTACTTTCTGCCCTTTGATGCTGTCGAGCCTGATTTCGAGGATGCCGCCGTCCAGCCCGGCAGCCAGGGAGGCACTGAAGAACGCCGGCGTTTTGTCACCGAATGCGACGTTGGCCACCTTAATATAACCCCCTTTCCTGACCTGGTTGACATAAACGCCTACCTTGTCGTTTTGGGTTACAGAACATTTTTCCGACCAAGCCATGGTTTCTCCTTCAACACGTTTGTAGGGATTCAGGGTGCCTATGGGTTTGGGACCTTCCTTGGAAATGGAGAGGGCAGGGATGGTACCGTCGGGATTGAACGTGAATGCTTCCACGCAGGAGGCGCGCCCGTAACTGCCTCCACCAGGCAGCAAACCGGTGTGGTAGAATAAATAGGACTGTCCCTTGTAGTCAACGATGCCACCATGGTTGGTAAAACTGTTGGTCTTTTGGTTTTCCATGATTTTACCCTGGTACTTCCAGGGGCCTGTGGGGCTGTCGCTCATGGAGTACGATAAGGTTTCCCCTCCGCGTCCCATGCCAGCAAACATCATGTAGTATTTGTTGTTACGTTTGTACAACCAAGGGCCTTCGATAAACATATCTTTGTTTTCCACGCCTTGACGGCGGTTGGCCCGGCTGCCGCCGAATGTTTCCACTGTAAGGGGCACTGTGTCGATTTTACCGGAGTACGAGATCATGTCTTTGTTGAGCTTGACACCGTACAACCCACCATTACCCCAATAGAGATAGGCCTCGCCATCGTCGTCCACCAATACGGTGGGGTCGATGTTGGACCAGCTGCCATTCTGAATCAGCGGCTTGCCCAAAGCGTCCTTGAAGGGACCGGCAGGGTTGTCGGCTACGGCTACACCGATGGACATGTCGTTTTTGTCGGACTGTGCACACATGTACCAGTAGAATTTTCCGTCACGTTCCACACATTGGGCGGCCCAACCTCGGTCGCGGGCCCAGCTGAAGGATTCCAGCGAGATGGGTACCCCGTGGTTGGTCCAGTTGACCATGTCGGTGGTTGAGAAGACCCGCCATTTGGTCATGTAGTAGAAATCATAACCGGGAATGTCGTCTCCGGCGTATACGTAGAGAGTGCCGTTGTGGACCATGGGGGCCGGGTCGGGAGAGTAACTGGTTTGAACAATGGGATTGAGGGCTAAGGCGCCTGGACAAAGGCCGCTCAACGCCAGGCCGCAGCAGAGGGTTTTCAAGGTGTTCATGGACGGGTGTGTGATGGGTTATAGACGTTTGATGGTTATAGATTGCAAGTCGTTGGGGTCTGAACTGTTGCCGTACAGCACTTCGTAGTCGCCCGGTGTGACCGCCATGGCCCGTTGATTCCAATCGTAGAATTCGAAGGCTTCCGGTGTTAGGTCTAAGGTGACCGTGACCGTTTGACCGGCTTTTACGTCAATACGTTTAAAGGCGCGCAGGGTTTTCAGGGGACCGTCCACATCGTTGATTTTGCGGACATAGACCTGAACGATTTCGGTACCGGTACGTTTGCCCTTGTTGGAAACGGGAAGGGTCAGGCTGATGGTTTCGGTATTGCGGGGTTTGTCGTTGCTGACGGTGGCCTTGCCCAGGTTGAAGGTGGTATAGCTCAGACCAAATCCGAAGGGGAAGAGGTAGTCTGTGGTGTAGCGGTAGGTGCGGCCTTTCAGGGCATAGTCTTCAAAATCGCCCAGGTTGTCCGAGTTTTTGTAGAAGGTGATGGGCAACTTGCCGGAAGGATTGTAGTCACCGAACAGCACGTCGGCTATGGCCTTACCACCGGCTTCGCCAGCGTACCAGGCTTGCAGGATGGCATCACAGCTCTCTGTCTCTGGGGTCAACGCGATGGCAGAACCTGAACAGTTGACGAACACCACCTTTTTGCCAGCGGCCTTCAAGGCTTGCAGGCAGCGGCGTTGCACGGAGGGTAATTCGATGTCGGTGCGGTCCCCTCCCTTGAATCCGGGGTAGGAGACAGGCATTTCTTCGCCTTCCAGTTTGCCGGAAAGGCCGCCCACAAAGACCACCGTTTCCACGCCTTTCAGCTTGTTGATCAGCTGTGTGAAGTCAACGTCGGCTTCCTTGCCAAAGTCAAATTCGAGGTTGGCTTGCCAGTTGTTTTGTTGGGCGTAGCGTATTTCGATGTGGTAGGTTTTCCCGGCTTCCACCTTGAAGGGTAGGCGTGAGGGCAGGGTGCGCCAGTTGTGGTAGCGAACGATACTCTCACCGTTGACAAACAATTCGTAGTAGCCGGTGGCGCCACCTTTGAACACCAGTTCTTCGGTGGTTGTTGCCGTGTAATCGGCTTCAAACAGGGCGGAAAATCCTTCCAGTTTCACGCCGGAGGCAAATTCGTGTTGGCCGGCAGTGGTTTTCTTGATAGCGGTGGTGAGGCGCTGAGTGATGACGCTTTCACCCTGACGGTCGGGATTGTTCCAGTATGTGGCCTTGATGCCAGGCTGACCCTCAAAGGTGAGGCGATCTACGAAACTCAAGGTTACCTTGTCTTCCACCAGGTCACAGGCCTTATCGGTGATCAGGTTTTTTTCGTTGATTTTCGTCTTGATGCCATCCAGAATGGTGATGGTGCTCACAGGGGTGCCGTTGTAATTTCCCCACAGCATGACGTCGTCGTCAGCATTGGGACCAATCACGGCCAGTTTGCGCATTTTCTTGGACAGGGGCAAGACCTGTTGCTTGTTTTGCAGCAGGGTCATGGTCTGTTGGGCCATGCGGTAAGCCAGATCCTTGTGGGCCTGGCAGTTGAGGACGGAGGGTTCGATGCGTGCCCACGACACGGTGGCGTCCGTGTCGAAGTCGCCCAGTTCCAGGCGGCCCAGCAAGACCCGTTTCAGGCTTTTGTCGATGTCGGCTTCCTTGATCAACCCTTTTTCAACCCCTTCCGGCAGGGTTTTGTAGGGATAGTTTTCCCAGACACATTCCACATCGGTACCGGCCAAGACCCCTTTGGCGGCTGCGTGAACCGGGGTGGATGACACCTTGTGAGAATTGAAAAAGTCGGTAATGGCGCCGCAGTCGGAGACCACCAGGTGCTTGAATCCCCATTCGTCGCGGAGGATGCGTTGCAACAGGCGGGTGCTGCCGCAGCAAGGTTCATCGTCCAGGCGTTGGTAGGCGCACATGACCTGTCGGACATCGGCTTCCTGCACCAGGGCTTTGAACGCCGGCAGGTAGGTTTCGTAGAGTTCGCGGGGACTCACCTGGTTGAGGTTGAGTTCGTGACGGCTCCATTCGGGGCCTGAATGCACGGCAAAGTGTTTGGCACAGGCCAACAACTTGCGGTAGGTCGAGTCGGAGGGGCCTTGCAAGCCTTTCACCACCTGCACGCCCATGCGGGCTGTCAAGTAGGGGTCTTCTCCGTAGGTTTCCTGCCCACGTCCCCAGCGAGGGTCCCTGAAGATGTTCACGTTGGGCGTCCAGACCGACAGGCTGAGGAAGCGTTTGTTCTTGTTGCCAGCATTGATCCACTGATGGTATTTGGCTCTGGCTTCGGTGGAGGTGGCATCAAAAATGTCAAACAGCAGGGCTTCGTTGAAGGAGGCCGCCATACCGATGGGCTCGGGAAACACGGTGACGTTGTCGTTGTTGGCGTAGCCGTGCAAAGCTTCGCTCCACCAGTTGAAGGGCCGGATGCCCAACCTGGGTATGGCCTGACTCTGGTCACACATCAAGGCCGCTTTCTCCTCCAGGGTCAGGCGGGCAATTAGGTCGTCAGCCCGTTGCTCAAACGGCAGCTTGGGATCGTTGAACGGAAATGGTTGGGCAAATGTGAAGACCGCAAACAGGAGGCCGGTCAAACTGGTAAACACGTGTCGCTTCATGGGTCGATGGATTGGGCTATATGCGACAAAGATACCCCTTTCACCAACCCCATCCTGTCAAAGATGATAAGGATGCTTTCAATTTTGAACCCTCACCCATTTAGTGCTCTTCTGTACCGGTTTTACCGACTGGCTGGGCATCCTGGTCTGTCTTTACGACTTTTTATTCCATATAGCTGGTTTTTGGTCGTTCCAATATTTTGAGTAAATTTGCTCATAGTATTGAGTAAATTGGTTTATCATGTACGAACGTCCATATTTAAAGCAAGTTAAGGAAAGAATTGAAGAGCCACGAAGGTTCATTCAAGTAATCCTTGGTCCTCGCCAAGTGGGTAAAACCACGATGGTGAACCAATTGTTGTCTCAATTGTCCATCTCATATGTATATGAGTCGGCTGATGCTATCTCGGCAACGAACCCAACATGGCTGATGCAGGTTTGGGAAACAGCCAGGTTGAAAATGAAAGCATCCGGTGCTTCGGAATATCTCCTTGTGATCGATGAGATACAAAAGATTGATAACTGGAGTGAAGTTGTCAAACAGCAATGGGATAAGGACACGCGTGAAAAAGTAACGATCAAACTCGTTCTGCTTGGTTCTTCGCGTCTGCTTATTCAGAAAGGCTTGACTGAATCGCTGGCTGGACGCTTCGAGACAATCTATCTCGGCCATTGGTCGTTTGCCGAAATGGAAACCGCTTTCGGTTGGTCGATTGAGCAGTATGTTTACTTTGGCGGCTATCCAGGTTCTGCATCGTTGATTGGAGATGAAGAACGTTGGAAAAACTATATAAAAGACTCGCTTATAGAGACCAGTATTTCCAAAGATATTCTGATGTTAACCCGTGTGGATAAACCCGCATTACTGAAACGACTATTTGAACTTGGCTGCCTGTATTCGGGTCAGATGCTGTCATATACCAAAATCACCGGGCAACTACAGGATGCCGGCAATACAACGACTTTGGCTAATTACCTCAAATTGCTATCCGATTGTGGCCTGCTGGGTGGTTTAGAAAAATATGCTGGTAGTGTCATCCGAAAACGATCATCCAGTCCAAAGTTCCAGGTATATAATAATGCATTACTAACATCGCAAGCTAACGAAACCTATTCAAATACCATTGTGAGTCCAACATTATGGGGTAGGTTGGTTGAATCATCCGTTGGGACACATTTATTGAATCGTTCTGTTTCCGAGAGGTATAATCTTCATTACTGGCGAGAGGGTAATAATGAGGTTGATTATATCCTCGAAAAAGGAGGTAAAGTAATCGGGCTTGAAGTGAAAAGTGGTGCAAGTGCAGCTAATGAAGGAATGAGAAAATTAAACACGCTATTCCATCCTGACAAAATGTTGCTTGTCGGAACGGGAGGGATACCTTATGAGGAATTCTTGAAAATTAATCCGACTGAACTTTTCTGAAACCCCTATGGATAGATGTTTCGGTGAAGTTGCCCCCCCGCCCTTAACGGGTATTTTACTCCCTACTTGTCTTGAGGCCATTTTTTTGCACTACTCAAGGAAAAGTACCGTCTTATTATTCGACATCACAAAATTTGACGTTCCATAATTCAATAGTATAGGGTCTTTGATCTCAATTGTATCAACAAGATAAACCTTGTAGTAGTTTGGCTCACCATCATAATTCATGTCATAATATAAATTGTTATTTCGACATGAGAAAAATATGGGTATAACAAGCAAAAAAAATAAATAGCGTCTCATCGTTTCACCTTTCCTTTCTTTACTATTTCTGTTGGTGATCGCAATCATATGGTTGCTCTTGATACTGTTTACCTTGTATCTGACAAATATAGCTATTTGCCTCTAATACCAACGTTTCTTATACACCCAAAATTTTCTCTCATAAAACAACTCATTAACACACATTCATCGTTAATGTAACAAAACCAAAATCTGACCGAATGAACCACATACCTGTGCCAACATACACCCATTCCTCTATCTTGCCAACTCTTCCCCCTTTTTGTATCTTTGCCACAAAGACTCGCCGGAAGGCAGTTGATTCACGATTACCGCCATATACCTTAGTTGCCGAACGCATGAAATCAACAAAAATACCCCTACTAATACTAATTCTCCTTTTCAGTGCCCTCTCCCTGACGGCACAAGATTGGAGGGCCGGCATACATGATCCATCCAGCATTGTGAAGTGCAAAGACACGTACTGGGTGTTTGGTACCGGCGATGGCATCTATTCCATGTATTCCAAAGACCTGGTCACCTGGAAAGCAGGGCCGACACCCTTTACTAAAACTGTATTTCCCACCTGGATCAACACCTATGTGAAAGGGGCTACCGTTGGCGGTGTTGCCGTCTTTCACGGGAATTTCTGGGCTCCCGACATCATTTACATGAACAACCAGTACTACCTGTACTATTCCTGTTCGGAGTGGGGGACAATGACCTCGACCATCGGCTGTGTAACCAACAAGACGCTCGACCCTGCCGATCCGAACTATAATTGGGTTGATGTGGGCTTTCTCGGAATCTGGTCGTATCAGCCAGGCCTGGCGTTGAACGCCATTGATCCATCAGTGACCCGCGGCCCCGATGGGAAAATCTGGATGGTGTATGGCTCTTTCAACGAACGAGGCATTGTGGTGACAGAAATTGATTCGGTGACAGGTAAGCCCAAGTCGTATAATAACAATTTACCGGGAACATCCATTGCTCATTCCTGGACAGGTCCTAATTCCAATTCCTATGCCGAAGGGGAAGGCGCCTGTATGTTTTATCGGGATGGCTATTATTACCTGGTCTATAACAAAGGTGGGTGTTGTGCCGGCATCAACAGCTCATATTACATGGTCATAGGCAGGTCGACATCGCCCAAAGGTCCCTTTTACGACAAGGCGGGCAAGGCTCTGAGAAATCCAGGAGCAACAAGCGGAGGCACCATTGTATTCAAACACGATGACGCACGTGGCACCGAAGACCGTTTCTACGGCCCCGGTCACTTTGGCCTTTACTCGGAAAACGGCACCGATTACGTGTCTTTTCACTACTACGATCCCAACTGGCCTTATCCCGACCAACCATCGGGTGGCCCCACATTGGGGTTGGCCAAATTGGTTTGGGGTAGCGACGGGTGGCCGTCCATCTCCATGAGCTTCCTCGACAAAGGGGTGTACACCATCAAGAATATCAACAGTGGCAAGGTGCTGGATCTCCAGTTGCACCAGGCCATCAACGGGCGCTACTTGTTTCAATACACAGCCAATAAGGCCTACACCACCCAGCAGTGGCTGTTGTCCCCTCTAGGTACCGGTGAATATACCATCAGAAATATGGGTGACACGACCTTGTACCTCGAAGCCACCGGTACCAGCAACGATGAATCCTTGCGGGTGACCTCCGCCTACACGGGAGCCATCAACCAAAAATTCCGCCTGATTCAGTCGATCAACGGCAGCGTCATCGTGTACCCCTCCAAAAGCGACAAGTTGGTTGAAATCCCAAATGCGTACACGGCTGATTCTCAGGTTAAATTATGGTATAACACCAACCACAACTGTCAACGTTGGACGTTCACCAGGTTGGATTCACCCGTTGCTGTTCCCAGCCTACCTGTGAACGCTGTACGCCTGTACCCCAATCCAGTTGATGACTATCTGATGGTAGAAGGCGTAGGTGGCCAATGGTTGGGTATTTACACCATTGATGGCAAGCTGGTCATGGCCAGGCAGACTTCGAATGGTACGGAGAAACTAGATGTCAGCCAACTATCAGCCGGTACGTATATGTTGACCTAGACATCGGCTGGCAGCCATTTTACGGAAAAATTCGTCAAAAAGTAAGCCGGACGACATCATTTATTGGAATAACCTTACATTTGTGACGTTAAAACCTTTGGATGTCACGTTTCGTTGTGTTGGATTTGGTCGGGTAAACAACCTTCTTTGAAGTCGGTTGTCCCTCAAGCACCTTGCCTCCGGTCCCTCCGGAGGTATACAATCATTCCTTTTATTCATCCGTCCCTTTAAGGCAATGGCTGTTGAGCCATGACCATATGGGATGACAACAACGATTTCTCATGGAAAACAAACAACCTTCCATTTACGATTTTGACATCAATCTGATTTGTGATTATTACGCCGGTTTGCACAGACAAGGACCTGGCAGCCCTGAAGTCACCGCACAAGCACTGAGTTTTATTCCACCGTTGTCCTCATCGGCCACCATTGTCGACCTGGGCTGTGGCACAGGCGGCCAGACCATGGTACTCGCCGAGCATACCCAAGGTAAAATCATAGGCTTTGACTTGTTTCCACCTTTTATCGAAGCCTTCAACCGGCAAGCCGCTGCATTGGGATTAAGCGACAGGGTGGAGGGCCGTATTGGCTCGATGGACTCACCCCCGTTTGAACCCGGTTCACTCGACCTGATCTGGTGTGAAGGGGCCATTTACAACGTCGGTTTTGAACACGGTCTTCGCCTGTGGCAGCCGCTGTTGAAACCTGGTGGCTATGTGGCTGTCACCGAAGCGAGCTGGTTGACCCAGGAACGACCGGCTGAAGTACAGGCGTACTGGGATGCCAATTACCCGGGTATTGATACCATTCCCAATCAGCTTTTAATGCTGGAAAGGGCGGGGTATGACCTTGAAGCCGCCTTTGTGTTGCCGGAAACCTGCTGGACCGAACAGTTTTATAAACCTCAAGAATCCTGGCAGGAAACCTATCTGAAACGCCATGCCGACAATCCTGCTGTTGAGGCCTTTATTGCCAATGAACGGCAGGAAAGCGTACTGTATGACCGCTATAAGGCGTATTACGGCTATGTGTTCTACATTGCTAGAAAAAGGACGGCCCACGAAACTGCCTTCTAAGCTGTCTTCAAACAACCCCCTGAATAGAAAAGCCGCCGCGTGCGGCTTTTTTATTGGGTGCAACTTTTTTTTTATCAGACATTGTTAGTTCAATCAAACTAACTATCTTTGCGGAATCAATGACTGTTCAAAACAGCTTGATAGTCCCCACAAACACACCAAACAACGTTACCATCATGACCGAACATCAGGAACAACGCATGAAGAAAATCATTGCTGTCATCGCCAGTTTGTCGCAAAACATGGCCGAGATGGAAGAACTGGCCCGTGAGCAACTCAGTATCACGGAATTGACCACCACGCAGACACACTACCTGGAAGTGATCAGTGCCTTGAACAACCCCAACATCACGGAGTTAGCCAACGCCATGCGCCTCACCAAACCAACCGTTACGGTGGCCGTGGATAAATTGATCAAACTGGGGTATGTGCAAAAGATTCAATCCGATGAAGACAGACGCAGTTCTCACCTTCATCTTACTGATAAAGGATTACTCATCAATCAGATGCACGAAGAGGCACACACCCGCTTTGCCGAATTGATGCAGGAAACCTACGATGCCAAGGAATTGGAGACCCTGACCACTTTATTGGAAAAATTGATTTGAACGAAAATACGGAATTGTAACGTTCCTCCCAACGATTGAACCATTATTGCACCAACGTCCATTTTAAAAGTAAACGAACATGAATGCATTAGATGCTTTTTCCGAACATAATTTCACGGGGCTGACTACCGAACAGGTCAAGGAAAAACAACGCCTTGAAGGTCCTAACGCTTTGCCCGATGCCAAAGGCGGTGGCTGGCTCAGTCAGTTGGTCGGGGTGTTCAAGGAACCCATGTTTCTCCTGTTGATTGCCTGTGGTAGCTTGTATCTGGTGTTGGGCGACCTGCAGGAAGGACTTATGCTGATGGGCTTCGTCCTCTTGATGATAGGCATCGAGTGGTACCAGGAACGCAAAACAGGCAAGGCGCTGGAAGCCTTGAAGGATTTGTCGAGTCCACAAGCCCTGGTCATCAGGGAGGGTGTTATGGTTAAAGTGCCTTGCAAGGAGCTGGTTACCGGCGATTTGGTGGTGGTTTCCGAAGGTGACAGGGTGCCTGCCGATGGGTTGGTGTTGCATGCGATCAATTTGCAGGTGGACGAATCGCTGTTGACAGGCGAATCAATGCCCGTGCGGAAACGGGAGGGCGACAAGGACGTTGATGCAGCCTCGGGCTACACGATGGGCGGCGATGACACACCCTATGTCTTTTCCGGCACCTTGGTGGTGCAGGGCAATGGCGTATTTGAAGTAAACAAGATAGGGGTGGCAACCGAAATGGGACGCATTGGTGTGGCATTGAGCTCCATCAAGCCTTCACCCACGCGGTTGAAACTGGAATTAAATACCTTGGTGAAAAAGTTGGCACTGATGGGCATTGGCCTCTGCCTGGTTGTCGTCGTAGTCTATGTGTTGACAAGGGGGCAATTGCTCAACGGCATATTGGCTGGGTTGACCTTGGCCATGGCCGTCATTCCCGAGGAATTTCCCGTAATCATGACAGTTTTCATGGCACTGGGTGCCTGGCGCATGTCCAAGCATAGGGTGCTGGCCCGCAAGCCCAATGCCATTGAAGCCCTGGGTTCGGCCACGGTGTTGTGTTCGGATAAGACGGGCACTTTGACGGAAAACAAGATGACAGTGAGCGAGCTGTACAACAAGGAAACCTTCTTAAAAGTGGGAGCGTCCTCTGTTTTCCCCGAAGCCTTCCACAGCCTGATCGAATACGGTATCCTGGCCAGCCAGACGCATCCCAACGATCCCATGGAAAAAGCCATTCTGGACATGGGTGACCGCTTTTTGGCCAACACGGAACACCTGCACCACGATTGGAGCATGCTCCGTGAATACCCCCTGACCAGGGAAATGCTGGCCATGTCGAGGGTGTACCGGCAAACGGATGATGATCACCTTGTCATTGCAGCCAAGGGGGCGCCGGAAACGATTTTTGATCTTTGCCACCTGGGGGATGCTACGCCCTATGAGGCCGCTATTGAACGGATGGCATCTGCTGGGCTTAGGGTGCTGGGTGTAGCTGAAGCCACCATCGAAACCACCGGTTTGCCTGAAAACCAACACGACTTTGCCTTTGAATTCCTCGGATTGATCGGCTTGTCCGACCCTGTCCGTCCTGAAGTGAGTGCATCGGTGGCCGCTTGCCATGAGGCCGGTATCCGGGTCATCATGTTGACGGGTGACTATCCGGTAACTGCCCAAAACATTGGTCAGGAAATCGGATTGACACACAGTGAGCTTTCTCTGACCGGTGCCCAGTTGCGTACACTGTCTGAGACCGAACTGAGCGCTGCCCTGCGTGAAACGTCCATCATTGCCAGGGTGGTGCCTGAACAGAAACTGACCATTGTCAATGCCCTGCAACGTAACGGAGAGGTGGTAGCCATGACCGGCGATGGCGTAAACGATGCACCTGCCCTCAAGGCGGCTCACATTGGTATTGCTATGGGTGACCGTGGTACGGATGTGGCCAGGGAAGCGGCCTCACTGGTGTTGACCGATGACAACTTCTCGTCGATTGTTTCGGCTGTTAAAATGGGCCGTCGTATCTACGACAACATGCAGAAAGCCTTCGGGTACGTGTTGGCCATCCACGTGCCCATCATCGGGCTGTCGGTGGTGCCTGTCTTCTTCGCTCAGGCTCCCTTGCTGTTGTTCCCCATGCACGTGGCTTTCCTGGAACTGATCATCGACCCGGCTTGCTCCGTGGTATTTGAATCGGAAGAGGCTGAGGCTTCGTTGATGAAGCGCCCGCCTCGTCCTGCCAAAGGGGCCTTTTTCAGTAATCAGCAAATCCTGACGGCTTGTTTGCACGGTTTGTCCGTGATGCTCATGGTCTTTGCCGTGTACGGTTGGGCTTTGTACCGCGGGTACAGCGATGAAGTAGTGCGTACGTTGTCCTTTACGACCTTGTTGATTGCCAACTTGTCTACCATCATGACCTGGCGTTCCAGGGAGAAAAATATCTTCCAAATTATGAAAACGCCCAACGCCAGTGTCAAGTGGATCCTGGGGCTTGCCTTAGGTGCGTTGACGGCTGCACTGACGGTATCGTTCCTGCGCGACTTGTTCGCCTTCGGTCAACCGCGTTTGGCTGATCTGTTGATTGCTGTGCTGGCTGGTGGGGTGAGTATGTTGGGATTCGAGGTCTACAAGGCGGTGAAAAGGCGGAAGAGGGTGGTGGATTGATTGGAATCCCCGGTAGCCAACGATTGTTAGTTGAAAAGCGCTTTAATTGTAGTTATTGGCAAAAAAAGTTTGCCACTGTCAGGTAGTTTAATAAACCCGTACTTGTCATAGAATTGTTCTGCCTCATTATCCAATGGGTCAACAACTACTGCATAGGCACCGATTGATGCTGATGTGTCAAAACATCTTTTTAGTGCGTCTACCAGTAGTAGTTTGCCAAATCCTTTACCTTGATAGTTTATGCCTATGGCTAGACGGCCTAGTAATATCGTTGGTATTGACAGGTAGGATGGAGGCCCCTTTTTCTTGAAAGACTCAGGTATCTGGTATTGAGGTATGCTATTGCTTGATAAGGTGTAATAACCTGCTATTTTATCCGTATTCTTATCGATCAGTACAAAACAAGCAGCCAAATTTCTTTTGACATCCTGCCCCGCCTGTTTTTGGAAATAGCTGTCCAGTAGGCTCTTGCCACATAGGAATGTCGATCTGTCATGCTTTGCCAAATCCAATAAAACAGTTATATAGCTCATTCCCCCAAAATCTTATCGTATGCTTTTTTTGCCGACAGCAACTGTTTATTCGGTTTTGGTGGGTTTGTCAATGCCTCAAAGAATACAGCCTGATCTTGTTGGGTTAGAATGATCCGCTCTCTTTCTTCGATTATTTCCGTGGCTTTGTTTTGTACTGTATCAACTACAAAATCCGTTAGGCTTCTGTACCCCCCTAATATGGCAGCTCTTTCAAACAAGTGCTTTTGTTCTGCTTGCGGTAGTCTATCAGAAGATGTGTTACTACTTCATGACGATGTGTCATCTTTTAGCTTCGATAGCCTGTACACTTTTCAACTCGAATTTACAGGTCTGACAAGAGAGGAATAGAATACTGAGGCCGATGGAGGGGTCAGTATGGTCCGTTGTTATTATTTCAATTTCTTCATTGCTTTGCTTTCAACTAGAGATCTCATCTGGGTAATAGCAACCTTGTTGAGTTGAGGAAGCCATTCTGTTTGCGATAAGCCTTGTTGAATCAACAATGCGTTAATGCTTTCCATGTTGCTCAATACAACAAGTTGTTCCAATGTTGCGAAATCCCTGATATTTCCACTTTTATCAGCGTTAGTGTCTCTCCACTCTTTAGCTGTAATCCCGAAAAGCGCAACGTTCAAAAGGTCGGCTTCATTTGCATAAACATAAGCGATCTGTTGGTTTGTTATTTCTTGAGGTATAAGATTTTCTTTAATTGCATCGGTGTGTATCTGATAATTAACTTTTGACAAGGTTCTTTGTATGTTCCAATCTAATTTTAACCGGTTGTTTTCATCGCTCTTAAGGCGCTGAAATTCTTTTACTAGATAAATTTTAAACTAAGGGCTGATCCACATTCCGAATTCAAATGCAATATCAGGGTGGGCATAAGTCCCTCCATATCGTCCGGCACTAGCTTTTAATCCAATGGAATTAGTTTTTAGGACCCATTCTTTAACGCTTAACTTGTAGCTGTTTAATCCGACTTGTCCTTTAATTATGGCGAATTCGCCATAATTAAAATCTGGATTATAAACAGATTCCCAAATACCGAGATACTCAATGGTATTACGATTGCGCAACCAGTCAGCAATGAAATAATCGCCATCCTTTGCTTTAAGCATATCAGTCAATGAGATATATTCCTTGTTGCTATCCAGTATAACCGATATATCTTTCCCTTCTACTTGAATTGTTCTGTTTAAGGCTATATATTGGATTTTTGTGATGTATGAATTGTTTGAGGTATTAATAAAATAACACACAAATATACGAAGAGACTTAACAGGAAAATATAAAAACAACATAAAAAACATGGTGGGATTGCAAATATAAACAATGATACGAGGTAAGCCCCCGGCATTGTCACTACTGGAGCTTACCGCCAGCTGGGTTGAGTGTTGGTGACAATACCCAATCCAAGCAAGGGGAGCGGAATCGTAGAGAAAAAGAAATCCCGCTCTGGGGGAGGAGCGGGATTAAATCTTTAAAAAACAAGGGGTGAAGAACCGTTGTAAAGAGGGCGAAGGATGGCAACCCCTGCTGGGGTGTCATCCAGCGAAATCCGCTAGAGAGGTTTCACCGGAATACAGATATCCACGATAAAGCGGTGTTCGGGGTGCTCGTTGTAGTCGTTGTGGTACAATTCGTACGTGGAGCCGTCACCTGGTTGGTAACCACTTTCGGTGAGCCAGGCACACATGGTGTTCCACGCCTGTTCGAATTCCGTTTCCTTGAGTTCAAAGCGCCC
>JAAYBL010000151.1 GCA_012718945.1 Bacteroidales bacterium | reverse complement strand
CGGCCAGCCCTTTCCAGGCTTTGCTCGGTAAAGACCATGTCAATCCATCATCCGATGTGCTGTATAAACCGACGGTATGGTTGAAAAAGCCCATGTCTCGCATGAGCAGGTGAAAACGATGGTTTTCCACCCAAATGAAGGCGTCTTCCACCTGGCGGTTTTGTCCGAACACCGAGTAATTGATAAGCGGATTTTCTTTGACCTTGACGTAGGGGCCCAACGGGTGGTCGTAACGCGTCCAGGGGCCGTAAACGGAAGGAGCCGTGGCTACACCGATGCGCTTGGTGTTGGTCTTGCCGTTGCTGTTTCCCATATAAAAGAGGTAATACCGCCCGTCCAGGTAGTGGATATGCGGGTTGTGGCAGGTCGTCGCGTCCCAATAGCCCGGCCTTGGTGCCAGGACGGTTTCTACGAAGCGATAAGGACCTTCGGGTTTGTCTGCCACTGCGTGAGCGATTTCCGAGCCCCGCAACCAGCCGCCCATGCCTTTGGAAGCCTTCCATCTGGAGTAAAACACATGCACCTTGCCGTCCTGTCCGTAGATGGGGGCAACACACCATACGTACCAACCCTCGCTTTCCAGGATACGTCCAAGGGGTTTCCACTGTTCGTAAAAGGGAGACAGGCTGTCCGCCTGCAGGGACGTAAGTTGTTGAGTGGTATGCGAATTAAGTACCTGTGCTACAGTTTGTTGTGTAATAATGCACAACATAGTCAGGAAGAACGCCTTACTAAGGTATGATGGAAGCTTGCTTTGGAAGGAGTGGCGTAGCATCTTGGGTGTTAAAACGTCCCGTATAAGGCGTATTCCTGGGTGTTGCAAAAGACCTGGCTGTATAGGTGAAAGCCAACCCTGTTGGTGTCAATCTTCCTATCCAGCTGTAAGACAGGGTGCCCCGGCTTTACATCGAAGTAGTCGACCATGCGTTTGTCAGCCTTGATGGCAAAAATGCGCTGTTCTCCACCCTTGACCTCGATTTGATAATGCGTGCGCAGGATGTTGAACAGGGATGCGTTTTCCAGGTTGCGTTGTGTGAAGCGGGGTAAGCTGATATTGGGCAACATGGTGATGTCGAAAAAAACGGGCCGGTTATTGACTAGCCTGAGCCGTTCGAAATAAATGCAACCGGCTTCTTGTTCGGTTGGGGTGACATCAAAACCAAAGGCTTCTTTCCAGGTCTTTAATACAGGCTTGACAATGATGCGGGTAATCAAGTGATCATTGATGGCTGAGGTGGTACTTTTCAAGGAGAGTATACCAACCCCTTTGGCTTTGCCTACCACGATGCTGCCTTTGCCCTGTTGTTTTTGAATGAATCCATCCACCACCAATCGTTCCAGGGCGTTGCGTACAGTGGGTCTTGCCAATTGAAAACGGGTACTCAATTCGTTTTCGGAAGGAAGCAGGTCGCCTGGAACAAAGTGCCCTTGTTCTATCTGACTACGTAAAAATTCATAGACTTTTCTATAATGGGGGAGGTTTGTGTCTGACATGGTACTAACATTGAATAATCGTACAAATATAACTCAAATATTATTTTTTGACCGTGTCAAAACAAACAAGGGTATAAACTGTTATATTTATGGCGTTTTGTAACACCACCGCCTGAAAAATTGAATGTGTAACAAGTATGGACCAAACATCCTACCTCAAAGTGATAAATGCCGCGTTGATTACAGCCATCTTTACAGGATTGCTGGTTATCATTGCGGTATTTGTGTACACGTATGAAGTGCGACAAACCAAGGAAGGAAACCGGGATAAGATGGAGACGTTGACCTCAATCAAGCAGGCTGAACTGATGGATTGGTTTGAAGATGAGATCAGGGACGCCAATTTAATCACCGATGACCCGAACTTCATACAATTGATTGAAGGGGGTTATGAGGAAACATTCGCTCCATCCATTCTGTTGGAAAAATTAAATCAGATTAAGCTGGAGCACTTTTACGCTGATTTGATTCTGTTGGATACATTGGGCAATCCTACTGTTTCTACCAATCCTGCCCTGGTTTTCAACGATAGCATCGACAAAGCCTTTTATGAAAAGGCCAAGTTGTCCGACTCCTGCCTGATTTCCGAATTGTTCAGGTCGTCCATTGATGACCGTGTATATATAGATATCATCGCAGCCATTAAGAGTGATGAAGGGATGGATTTGGGTGGGATGGTTTTCAAGATTGGACTTGAACGTACCCTTGACCGGCTGATGGTCGATTGGCATCATGAAGCTATCCGTGGAAAACTATCCTTTCTGTGGGAACGGTCGAAGGGTCAATGGCTGGTGTACCGTCCCGGCTATTCGAATCCCCAATCAACGTCCTGTTGGCTGCCCTTGATGCCAGAACAACGAGCGGAGGGATTGGGTGAACAGCTGCTACAGGGACAACGCCCACCGAAAGACGCCCTGTATACCCTCAACTATCTCCCCCAAGTGCCGTGGTTGCTGCTGGTTGAGTTGGATGACAAACCTGGCAGGGAAACCTTGAAAGCGTTATCCAATTTTCTGATCATCCTGGTTGTCATCCTGGCTATGCTCGGCTTCCTGGCTGTCTATATGCTGATTCATTATAAACAAGGTAAGCATATCAATAGTCTGATTAACCGAAATACAGAGTTGGATGCTTTCAAACGCCAGTATCAATTAACCTTGGATGTGTTGCATGAGGCTGTTTTGGTGACCGACTCGCTTGGCCGGATTACAACCCACAATCTGATGGCTGAATCACTGCTCGGGCTGAAATACGATGAACTTTCCGGCAAGGATGTGGACGAGGTATTGAGGTTGACCAGGCCAGGTACCGGTGTGCCTTTGTTTAATGTGCAGAGTTGGTTACACGGTGACAAAGCGATGTCTAGCTATCAGGATGCTTCATTGCATACTGTCATGGGTGATGTCCTCTCTGTTTCATGTACCCTTACCTACCTTCCGTCAACAAAGCCCCATCAAGATGGCCTGGTGTTGGCTATCAAGCAAGAGACAGCCATTACTGATCAACATCGCTTTTCCCACTAATAGCGTTTTTAGGATTGGATTCTAATGGTTACCTTTGAATCCAATCTGAAAAAGCCCATGAAGCAGTCTATTTTACGTCTTGCTAGTTTGTTGCTAGCCATGTACCCACTGCTGTCCCTTCAGGCCGAAACCCAATCGTTGGCTGGTGCCTGGTCGTTTCAAATGGACAGAGAAGATGTTGGCATTCAAGAAGCTTGGTACAATACTAATCTTGATGATGTCATTAATTTGCCCGCCTCCATGCCTCAACAAGGTAAAGGTGATATTCCTAGTCTGGAAACCCAGTGGACCGGCAGCCTGTATGATAGTTCCTTTTACTTTAATCCGGCCATGGCCAGGTACAGGCAACCGGGGAACGTTAAATTCCCTTTTTTCCTGACGCCCGACCGACATTACGTAGGTGCAGCCTGGTACCAGCGTGAAGTGGTCATTCCAGAAAATTGGCGTGGCCAACGCATCGTGTTGACCTTGGAACGTCCCCATACGGAAACGATGGTATGGTTGGATGGTCAACTGATCGGCAAAGACAGCAGTTTCTGCGTGTCTCATTGTTTTGACCTGCCTGCTACCATCAAACCGGGGAAGCATCGCATAACCCTGCGTGTGGACAACCGCATCAAGTCGGCCAATGTTGGCCAGGATTCCCACAGCCTTACCGATCAAACCCAGGGAAACTGGAACGGTGTAGTGGGAGAGATGACCTTGGGTACCACGCCCACACTATTCCTGGACGATATACAGGTGTATCCTGATCTATCGAAACGGGAAGCAAGATTGACCGTGCGCTTGGAAAACCGTACAGGAAAACAGATGAAGCGCCTCTTACGTTGGCAGGCGAAGAGTTTCAACAGTCCCACCGTGCATGAGACCGACAGACACACCTTATCTATAACGGTGCCCGATACAGGCTTAATCGTCAACCTGACCTTGCCCCTGGGAGAGGCCATGCAGACCTGGGATGAGTTCAACCCGGCCTTGTACCGCTTGTCGGTTGATTTGTTGGCAGGTTCAACCCTTCAACAAACCAAGGAACTCACATTCGGGATGCGTGAAATCGAATGTAGAGGCAAATGGTTTTACTTGAATGGACGCAAAATTCAATTAAGGGGAACCGTCGAAAACTGCTGTTTTCCCAAAACGGGTTATGCCCCAATGGACGTAGCCTCCTGGGAACGCATTTTCCGTATTTGCAAGCAGTTTGGACTCAATCACATGCGTTTCCATTCCTGGTGTCCCCCCAAAGCTGCTTTCGAAGCAGCCGACCTGGTGGGCGTTTACCTGCAGCCCGAAGGACCAAGCTGGCCCAATCATGGTTCATCGTTGGGTGATGGAAAGCCCATCGACCGTTTTCTCATGGAAGAGACGCAACGCCTCACCAAAGCATATGGCAATCACCCTTCATTTGTCATGCTGGCCGCCGGTAACGAACCAAGAGGCCGCTGGGTGGCATGGGTGACCCGCTTCGTGAACGAATGGAAAGCGGCCGATCCAAGAAGAGTCTACACGGGTGCCTCCGTTGGAGGAAGTTGGGCCTGGCAACCAGCCAACCAATTTCACGTGAAAGCCGGTGCCAGAGGATTGGCATGGAACAGGCTTCCTGAAAGTATGTCCGAATATACATCCATCGACACGGTCAGTGTTCCTTTTGTTTCACACGAGACCGGTCAATGGTGCGCTTTCCCCAATTTTTCTGAAATCCGCAAATATACCGGTGTCAACAAAGCCAAAAATTTTGAACTCTTTCAAGAGGAACTGGCTTTGCACGATATGGGCGACCAGGCCGCTGACTTTTTAATGGCCTCGGGGAAATTGCAAACCCTGTGTTACAAACACGAGATTGAAAAGACACTGAGAACCCGTGATTATGCTGGTTTTCAATTGCTATCGCTCAATGACTATTCAGGTCAAGGTACGGCCCTGGTTGGTGTACTTGATGTGTTCTGGGAAGAAAAAGGCTATTGCAGGCCTGAAGATTTCAGGCGCTTTTGCGGCCCCGTGGTCCCCTTAATCCGCACCACTTCTTTTGTGCTGACCAGCGATCAATCCTTGAAAGCCTCGGCTGAACTATCGTATTTTGCAGCACCCACCTATGCTGTGGTTCAGCCTACCTGGACCTTGACCAATGAATGGGGCGTGGAACTGGCCTCCGGAAGCTGGCCTGAACGACCCGTTGAACCCGGCAACAATATTGCACTCGGTGATTTGAACCTGGATTTGTCTTTTGTGAAATCCCCTCAACGACTCACGTTGACCGTTCGTGTGGCACCATTCAATGCCTCCAACGATTGGGATTTCCACGTCTATCCGGCTGCTGTCACCTTGCCTCAAGCCGGTGATGTCCTGGTTGAACATAATTGGAGCCCAGCTGTTGCTCAACGCCTGGCCGATGGGGGCAAAGTGTTGCTGCTTAGCAATGGCCGAATTGAATATGGCAAAGACATTGTCAATACACTGGCACCTGTTTTCTGGAACACGTCCTGGTTTAAGATGCGTCCACCGCATACCACGGGCATGTTGATCAACGATCATCACCCAGTCTTCAACGATTTCCCCACCCGTAGCCATGTGGATTTGTCCTGGTGGGAGTTGGTTCAGGGTGCTCAAGTGATGCAACTGACTGATTTTCCGAGTGGTTTCCGTCCCATTGTCCAACCCATCGACACCTGGTTCCTCAGCCGAAAGATTGGTTTGTTGTTTGAAGTCAAGGTAGGAACAGGCCGCTTGATGGTCTGCAGCATGGATCTGGAACGTGAGCTTGACAAACGTCCAGTAGCCAGACAACTCTACCTTAGTCTGATGAACTACATGCAATCGGATGCGTTCCAACCATCCTATTCAGTGACACCGACCATTATTGAGGATTTATTCTTAAAAGCCGGTCAACGTTCAAAGACGTACACAAGCGATTCGCCCGATGAATTAAAACAAGGTATACGCTGATACCTTATATATAATACAACAATTGTTATGAAACGATCCTTATCATACCAATTCACAGCAGCCTGTTTGGCCGCCCTGACAAGCCTAACCGCTTTCGCTTCCCAGCCATCTGCGACTGAAAAGAGGGCTGCAACAGAATGGCCAACATTGACAACGGAAAATAAACCGGGTGTGCGTTGGTGGTGGTTGGGTAGTGCCGTGGATGAAAAGAACCTGAGCTGGAACCTGGCCTCCCTGGCCAAAGCTGGCATCGGTACGGTGGAAATCACCCCCATTTACGGTGTCAAAGGACAGGATGACAAGGAAGTCGATTTCTTGTCACCCCGCTGGATGCAGTTGTATACCCACACGGTGAACGAAGCAAACAAACTGTCGATGTGGGTCGATATGAATACGGGGACAGGCTGGCCGTATGGTGGACCAACCATTACCCATGCAGAAGCGGCATCCAGACAACTCATCGTCAAACAAACCATCCAGGCCCTGTCCGGTGGACGTGCCACGAAGCAGTCCATCAATCTGCAGGTGACCGACAACAGGCAACGTCCATTGGTTCAGTTGCAGGCCCTGCTGTTTGTGGGAGAAGACGGTTCCCGCGAACAACTGCCGCTCAGTATCTATAAAGACGGTTCTGTGGAATGGGGTGCCCCACAAAATGGAACCATCTATGCGCTGTATATGGGAAAAACCCTTCAACAGGTCAAGCGTGCTGCACCAGGTGGTCAGGGATTGGTGATGAATCATTTTTCCAAACCCGCCCTCCAACATTACCTGAAACGGTTCGATGACGCTTTTACAACAGCCGGAGCCCCCTGGCCTCACAGTTTCTTCAACGACTCCTACGAAGTGTACGGTGCCGATTGGTCAGAAAATCTGTTGGCGGCTTTCAAGCGTTTACGTGGGTATGATTTGGCAGACTACCTGCCGGAATTTTTAGGAGAAGGCGATGCGGAAACATCAGCCAGGATTATCTGTGATTACAGGGAAACGGTTTCTGACCTGCTTTTGACTGAATTTACCTTGCCCTGGACCTCTTGGGCCCATGGAAAAAAAGCGATAACACGCAATCAGGCGCATGGCTCCCCGGGCAACCTGTTGGATTTGTATGGTGCCATCGACATTCCAGAGTGCGAGTCTTTCGGCATTACGGCCTTTGATATCCCCGGATTCCGCCTGGACAGTGTCCGCAAGGTGAGCGATGCCAATCCGGCCACTCTGAAGTACGCTTCCTCTGCTGCCCATGTAACAGGTAAACCCTTGACATCGGCAGAGAGTATGACCTGGTTGACCGAGCATTTCAGGACCTCCCTCTCCCAGATTAAACCGGAGATGGATCAGCTCTTCCTCAACGGTATCAACAGGGTCTTTTATCACGGTGCACCTTATACCCCTCAAGAAGCTGCCTGGCCTGGCTGGCTGTTTTACGCCTCCATTCAGGTCAATCCGAACAATACCATTTTCAGGGATATGGATGCACTCAATACCTATGCAGCCAGGGTGCAAGCTTTTCTTCAGGGTGGACAGCCGGACAATGAAGTCTTGCTGTATTTCCCCATATACGACATTTGGCAGACATGGCGCAAGGGCCATTATGTAACGTTCGACATCCATAAGATCAGTGAAAAACTCCCTGCCTTTGAGAAGTTGGTTTTTGATATCCGTAAACTGGGCTACGACCTGGATTATGTCTCCGACAATCAACTGCTGGCGGCATCGGTCGAAGGTAAACGCGTGAAGACGCAGGGGGGTACGTCCTATTCCCTGATTCTGGTCCCTGACTGCCGGTATATGCCTGCCTCTACGGCTGCAAAATTGTTGGAATTGACTAAACAAGGTGCTACCGTTGCCTTTTTGAACCGACTCCCTGAAGATGTACCTGGTTTTGGAAACCTGGAAGCCAGGCGTGATTCTTTGAAACAAGCCATTAGTGCCTACAACCTATATCCCAGGGTGTCCAGTTATTTCGGCAAACCATTTGAAAAGGGACGTGTCATGTATGGTAACTACCTGCAGGATATTCTGGAACAAGCCTCCTGTACGTACGAAGCCATTGCAGGGGAATGGGACGCTCGTTTTATTCGACGTCGCTATCCGGACGGTTACGTTTATTTCGTTGCCCAGCAAACCAATAAGCCCATCGATGCCTGGGTTCCCCTAGGCGTTAAGGCAGCCTCAGCCATGGTGTTTGATCCGGTTACCGGACAGAAAGGACAAGCTACCCTGCGCACTGTCAATGGTAAAACGCAGGTTTATCTTCAACTCCAACCAGGTGCTTCTCTCTTGATCCGAACTTTTGACCAAACGCAGGTGCAAGAGCCTTTGTTCCCTCTTTATGTCAAGGATGGTATGAACCTGAAGCAGGTCATGCAGGCGGGCATGCAGGAGGCAAAGCCTCGCAAAAACGCACCAAGCCCGCTTACTTTAACGGGCGACTGGCACTTTGCGTTCGGTGAAGGTCAACCGGCCATACCTGGTACGTTTGTTATGAAGGGCGATCCCAAGCCCTGGACAGACCTGCCTAACGATAGCGCGAAAGTCTTTGCCGGTACAGGGCGTTACACCTTGTCTTTCAAAATGCCCAAAATGAAAGCCGACAATTGGCGTCTGGATCTGGAAGGCTTGTCGGAAAGTGCCAGGGTAACCATCAATGGCGTCTATTCCGGTACCGTCTGGAATCTTCCGTAT
>JAAYBL010000150.1 GCA_012718945.1 Bacteroidales bacterium | reverse complement strand
GGGGTGAAGGCCGATCAACTATCCGTGGTGGGTTATGGTGAAAGCCGCCCTGTTAACGACAATGCATCGGAACTCGAACGGGCAGCCAACCGCAGGGTCACATTTGATAAAAATATTCCGGGTTCAGCCATGATGGGAGCTACTGCCGGCTCACTGCCTGAGGCATTGATGGCCGCAGCACCGATGCATGTGCGCAAGCCGGGTGACGTTTCGAACAAACCAGCCATGGATGTGCCTGTTGAGCCGGCTCTTGAGGCCTCTTCGCTGACTGGCAGGGAACACATCGTGGCCAGGAAGAAAACCCGGGATATGATGTTCCTCGACTTGGGCAACGGGCGGTACATCGTCCAGTTTGGCGCCTTTAAGTCAGGAGAAAATGCCCATCGATTGTCGAACCGTCTCAATAGCTTGTTAAAGGGTGGTGTTGAGGTGGTTCATGAAAATGAATTATATAAAGTGCAAACCGTGGTAATCAATTCCGTCGAAGAAACCGTAGGGTTAGCTAAGAAAGTCAGGTTGTCTACCATTTTGGAGAATTAGGCTATACAGAAGATGATAACAAAGGATACCTACTTATGTTTGGAAAGGGCCAACGACCATTGGCGCATGGACGGAGCCACGTTCAGCCAGTTTATGGCGCACGTGTCGGCCTATTTCAAGCTGTCCGACAATCCGAATACGCTCAAGTACGAAAACATCAAGTATGCGGAGATTGCCGGAGATGACCTATATGTGGTCAGTGCTATCTTCGGAGCCTACGCCCCCAATGATCATAAAATGATCCTGGCTCCCGTGAATCCTGGTACCTTCATTCTTCCTTGGCTTAACTACTTCACCCTTAACGTCGTTGAAAATTCAGATGCTGGTGATACTCAACGAATGCTGTTACTTGAATCTGTCTGATCGTTAGTGCAGAAATAGAATACCCAAACTTAGGTATTGGCAATCATCCAAAAGTACCGTACTTTTGCCGCGGATAATACCGTTCTACCTGTTCGATCATCGTTTGAAATTAGCTGACTTACATCCTGGAGAAAAAGCCGTCATCGTCAAAGTGTCTGGACACGGTGGTTTTCGCAAGCGCATCCTTGAGATGGGTTTTGTGCGTGGTAAGGTTGTGGAGGCCTTGCAGAACGCTCCGTTGATGGATCCTGTGAAGTACCGTGTCATGGGATACGAGGTTTCCTTGCGCCGGAGTGAGGCCGCCAACGTGGAGGTGGTGGGTATGAGTCAGTTGGCCGAGGTCGATTTAAAAGACATGCCTGAGGGCTTGGTAGAGGAAGAGGCGTTGAGGCGTGTGGCTTTAAGCCGGCGAAAGCACATCAGGGTGGCCTTGGTAGGCAATCCTAATTGTGGTAAGACTGCCTTGTTCAACAGGGCTTCGGGTGGACATGAGCACGAAGGAAATTACGGAGGTGTGACCGTCGATGCCAAAGAAGGCTCGTTTTCTTTTGAGGGCTATACCATCAAGTTGGTTGACCTCCCTGGAACGTATTCGCTGACTGCCTACAGTCCTGAAGAGCGCTATGTGCGTCAACACCTTATCGAGGAAGCACCTGACGTGGTGATCAATGTGGTGGATGCCACCAACCTGGAGCGCAACCTGTTTTTAACCACACAACTCATCGACATGAATGTGCGCATGGTCATTGCCCTGAACATGTATGATGAATTCCAAAAGCGTGGAGACAGCCTGGATGAACGCCAACTGAGCAAACTGCTGGGAACACCCATCGTACCGACCATAGGGAAAAAGGGATGGGGTCTTGATACATTGTTTCATGTGGTCTCCATGGTTTATGAGGGTACTGACTTTTTTTACAAAGATGGCGGCATTCGTCAGGAGGTGCTCAATGAGCTGCACGATTATTACCACCGTACCAATCTGAGCCACGCATTCATCGATGAATTAAAAGACGAAAGGACTGCATTCAGTGAATTGACCAGGCATATTCATGTCAATCACGGCCATGAGTTGGAGCATTGTATTACGCATGTTCGTAAAGCCATAGCCGAGAATGATGGTGTCAAAGATACTTATTCATGCCGCTTCCTGGCCATCAAACTCCTGGAGGGTGATCCGGATGCTGAGCGCATTGTTGCGGCTTTACCTAATGCTGCGTTTATTTTTGCTACCAGAGATAAATCGGTGAGCATCATCAGGCAGGAGCTGAAAGAAGACCCTGAAGCCGCCATCACAAATGCCAAATACGGGTATATTGCCGGAGCCTTGGCCGAAACCTATGTGCGTCGAAAGACGGACAAGCCCCGTCGTAGCCGAAAAATCGACGCCCTGGTGCTGAACAAATACCTGGGTTATCCGGTATTTCTCCTGTTTATGTTTGTCATGTTTGAAGCGACCTTTGTGGTGGGTGCTTACCCGATGGCCTGGATAGAAGCCGGCGTGACAGCTCTTTCCAATTTGGTCAGTCAACAAATGACAGCGGGCCCGTTCAAGGATCTGCTGATCGATGGCATCATCGGTGGAGTGGGAGGTGTCATCGTTTTCTTACCCAACATCCTCATCCTTTTCTTTTTTATATCCTTGATGGAAGACACAGGCTATATGGCCAGGGCAGCCTTTATCATGGATAAACTGATGCACAAAATGGGCTTGCACGGCAAGTCGTTCATACCGCTCATTATGGGTTTCGGTTGTAGCGTACCCGCCATTATGGCAGC
>JAAYBL010000149.1 GCA_012718945.1 Bacteroidales bacterium | reverse complement strand
TTCATCGTGGCTGTCTTCTCAAAGGGTTCCTGCCTTAGCTCAACATCGTTTAATTGTGAGTGACGACTTACCAACTGGTTCACCTTAACCTTGAGTTCCTTCAGATAGGCGTCCATGCGTTGCTTGAGCTCATCCTGATAATTCTGAGCTGATGACAACAGGTCGTGGTAACGCTTGGCGAATTCTTCCGCATTCAAGTACACGCTGGCGACCAGTCGGCCTTTATGCTGGTATACGACAGACTCCACAACACTGTCCATCTCGTTGATGACGGCTTCGATTTCTTCAGGGTAAATGTTTTCACCGCTGGCTCCCAGAATCATGTTCTTGCTACGTCCCTTAAGGGATACATTGCCTTTTTTATCAACGACAGCCAGGTCGCCGGTCTTGAACCAGCCATCGGGGCTCAAAACAGCGGCTGTTGCATCCGGATCCTTAAAATAACCCTTCATCACATTGGGGCCCTTGACCACCAACTCGCCTTCTCCTGTATGAGGATTGACATCAATGAGTTTGTACTCAATGCCCACCATGGTTGGACCAACAGAGCGGTATTTTGTTTTGCCAACGGCTAATCCGCAAAGCATGGGGGAGGTTTCTGTCAAGCCGTAGCCGCAGGAATAGGGAAACTTGGCATCCCTCAGGAAGCGCTCCACTTCAGGCGAAACAGCAGCGCCACCAATACCGAAAAACCGAAGGTGACCACCAAAAATGCGCTTGAGTTTTTTGCCAGCCACTTTGTGTAACAGGTACTGAAAGGGTCTGATGCCGTATATGAAGCGTATGAGGGGGGATTTTGTAAATTTCGATTTGACACCGGCCTTGAAGATTTTTTCGATGATGAGGGGCACGGTCAGCATCATGGTGGGCCTGTGCTTTCTGAACAAAGGCATGAGCACATTGGCTGTCGGCGCTTTGTCAATGTAGTGGGTAATGCTGCCATTCATCGTACCCAGGATAAGCCCCAGCGTACATTCGTAGGTATGGGCCAAGGGTAAAACGGAAAGCGACACATCGTCTTCGGCAACGGGGTACAGCGTGCGGCAAGTATCGGCGTCCCAAATCAGATTGTTATTTGTCAACATAACCCCCTTGGAACGGCCTGTGGTGCCTGATGTGTAGATGATACAGGCCAAATCTTCCGGATCAACGGTTTCCGGTGTCCAGGCGGTGGCTTGTTCTCCAGCGGCTGTCCAGACATCCTGGATGGATTCTCCCGACTTCACGTTGGTAAAATCATGGATGGAGATTACCAGGTTGGGGAGTGGCACATGTCCATTTTGGAGTTTTTTCAAGACCTTCTCTGATGCAATCAGGCCATTGATTTCTGCGTGATGCAGGACTGTTTTCATCTCGGCAGCTGAGAAGTCCACCAGGACAGGAACGATGATAGCGCCCATGGAGGCCAGTGCAAAATATGAAATGCCCCAATTGGGCATATTCTCACTGATCAGAGCTACTTTATCGTTGCGTTTAATACCGTTAGTGTGCAGGTAATACCTCAATTGGGCTGCTTTTTCACCCAATTGGTTGTACGTGACCTGTTGTTCATCTCCGAATGTATAGGCGACCTTGTCGCCGTATGTAGCAACACTGTTGGCAAGAAGGGCCTGCAAGGTGTTGACGCTTGGTTTAGCCATAGTAGTTGTATAAGTAAAGTACAAAAGTACGGGTTTTTCAGGAGATAAGCCGCCTCAAACCATCTCATAATAAACAAAGCCAGTGCGTATTGGTTCGTTTTTGAATATTTTTAACCAAACCCCAGTGCATCATCCATTTTGGCCTTTCGAATCAGTTTTTAGCAAATGGTTGGCATATTTCGTTTTTTTGTGTACATTTGCAGGGTCAAAAAGAAACATCATGACACGACGCTACACTCATTTCGGTCACCATCATTACGCTGGACGTTAAACGGTTGGCTAGAAGTGTCGTGGATATTCAAGTGGGCTTGCCGTTAAATTACCGGTGAGCCTTTTTTTATGTCTTCAAACAAATAATCAACAATATGCTACGTATCGCTGTTCAATCCAAAGGTCGTCTGAACGAAGACACCATGTTGCTGTTACAGGAAGCCGGTATCAAACTGGTTTCAGACAAGCGCACCTTGCTGGTACCCTCCAAAAACTTCCCACTGGAAATTCTTTTCCTCAGGGATGACGATATACCTCAATCGGTGGCCACCGGTGTGGCCGATGTCGGTGTGGTAGGAGAAAACGAGTTTAGAGAAAAAAGGGAAGACGCCTGCATCATCAAACGCCTGGGATTCAGTAAGTGCCGTCTTTCAATCGCCCTACCGAAAGCCATTGAATACACGGGACCCGAATGGCTGAATGGTAAGAAGATCGCCACATCGTATCCTGTCATCCTGCGCTCGTTTCTTGAGGAAAAGGGCGTCAATGCTGAGATTCACACCATCACAGGTTCTGTGGAGATTGCACCTGGTATCGGATTGGCTGATTGTATTTTCGACATCGTCAGTTCAGGTAGCACATTGGTGAGCAACCAATTGAAAGAAGTAGAAGTGGTGATGCAGTCGGAGGCACTGCTCATTGGTCACACCGCGTTGACAGCCGAAAAGCAGGAAGTGCTGGATGAACTATTGTTCCGCATTCAGGCTGTTCAGCAGGCTGACAACAAAAAATATGTGCTGATGAACGTACCCAACGACAGCATTCAGGCTATCGTAAGTACGTTACCCGGCATGAAAAGCCCCACTATCATGCCCTTGGCCAATGAAGGTTGGAGTTCCCTGCACGCCGTCATTGACGAAAAGCGCTTTTGGGAAATCATCGGTCAACTGAAAGCCCTCGGTGCAGAGGGTATTTTAGTGTTACCCATCGAAAAAATGATTCTTTGACAGCATGAAACGCATTAATTTTCCGGAAGCCAGCGAATGGCCGGCAATACTGGCCAGGCCGTTGCAAAACGCCGACAGTTTATTTGATACGGTGCGTCCCATTCTGGAGGCTGTAAAGACGCAGGGAGATGAATCCTTGCGTGCGTTCAGCCTTCGTTTTGACGGAGTCGCGTTGGAAAATGTAGCAGTCAGTGATGAGGAATTTGAAGAATGTGAGCAACTTATACAGGATGACTTAAAGCAAGCCATTAACCTTGCCAAGGGCACCATCACCGCCTTTCACGCGGCGCAAGACCAGCCCTTGTCTGTTATCACAACCATAGAAGGGGTGACTTGCTGGCAAAAAGCCTTACCCATCGAACGGGTGGGTTTGTACATTCCTGGAGGTTCGGCACCCTTATTTTCAACCGTTCTGATGTTGGCTATCCCGGCAAAATTGGCGGGTTGCGGTGAGATTGTCCTCTGCACCCCTTCGGGTAAGAATGGCAAGGTTCATCCGGCCGTATTATACGCAGCCAAGGTGGCCGGTGTGCGTCAGGTTTACAAAGTGGGAGGTGCCCAAGCCATTGCTGCCATGGCCTATGGTACGGAAACCATCCCCAAGGTGTATAAGATCTTCGGACCCGGCAATCAATACGTGACGGCCGCCAAGCAATGGGTCAGCCTCCACGATGTGGCCATCGACATGCCGGCCGGCCCTTCGGAAGTAGAGGTGTTGGCTGACGAAAGCGCCAATCCCGTCTTCGTAGCCGCCGACCTCTTGTCGCAAGCCGAACACGGTGTTGACAGTCAAGCCATACTGATTACCACCTCTGCCAGTCTGGCCGATAAGGTGGCCGATGAAGTGGATCGGCAATTGGCCACGCTTTCCCGCAAGGATATCGCATCAAAATCGCTGGAAAACAGCCGATTGATCGTTGTCAAATCGCTGGAGGAAGCCATCAAAGCCACCAACGAATACGCTCCTGAGCACCTGATACTTGCCGTGGAGAAACCGGAAGTACTGGCCGAACGTGTCACCAACGCCGGTTCCGTCTTCCTGGGTCATTTGACACCGGAAAGTGCCGGCGATTACGCCTCAGGCACCAACCACACATTGCCCACAAACGGTTACGCCAAGGCGTACAGTGGTGTCAACCTGGACAGCTTCCGCAAACGCATTACCTACCAGTCCATCAGTCCTGAAGGATTGCGTACCATAGGATCGGCCATAGAAACCATGGCGGAGGCGGAATCACTCAGTGCCCACAAACAAGCCGTGACCCTGCGCCTTAAAACGCTTTGATAAACCGGCCTTGACCTTTCATCAACCAACAACAAGTCGTCATCACCCTCTACGCAGACCCCATGAAACTTACCGACTTAGTCAGACCCAATATCCTAACCCTCAAGCCGTATTCGTCGGCTCGTGATGAATTCCATGGTGAGGCTTCCGTATTCCTGGATGCCAATGAGAATCCATTGAACAATCCCTATAACCGCTACCCGGATCCCTTACAGCGTGCACTGAAGCAACGGGTGGCCGCTATCAAGGGAGTGAGCGCTGATCAGTTGTTTTTCGGCAACGGTAGCGACGAACCTATTGATTTGGTATTCAGGATTTTTTGCAATCCTGGTGTTGACAATGTCGTAGCCATCGATCCAACCTATGGCATGTACAAGGTGTGTGCCGACATCAATGATGTCACGTACAAAACAGTCCACTTGAATCCCGACTTCAGCCTGGATGCTTCAAGACTGTTGGCCGCTACCGATGAACAGACCAAGGTGATCTTTCTTTGTTCACCAAACAACCCTACCGGCAACGACCTGGATACCCAGGCTGTAAAACAGGTGCTCGACACCTTCGGGGGCATCACCGTCATTGATGAAGCCTATGTCGATTTTGCCGACAGGCCGAGTTACTTGAAGGTCCTTGACCAATACCCGAATCTGATTGTGCTTCAGACGTTCTCGAAGGCCTGGGGGATGGCCTCCGTTCGCCTGGGTATGGCCTTTGCCAACCCAGCCATCATCCGGTTTTTCAACACGGTGAAATACCCCTACAACATTAACCTGCTGACCCAGCGTTTCGTCTCCGAAGCCCTGGAGCAGGCTAACCAGACCCGCCAATGGGTGGCCATGCTGGTAGCTGAACGGGCTGTGATTGCCAAGGAACTGGCTCGATTGCCACTCATAAAGCAGATTTACCCCTCAGATGCCAACTTCGTACTGGTCAAGGTTGACGATCCCAACGCTGTTTACGCCTACCTGGTGGATAAGGGCATTGTGGTCAGAAACCGACACACCGTTACCCTTTGCCAAGGTTGCCTGCGTATCACCGTGGGTACGCCTGAGGAAAACAAACAACTTCTGGACGCACTGGCAGCTTACGCCTGATCTGGTCGCATCCATCTACACTAAACGATTATTCGCATCCATTCAACGCCTTACGCATCATGAACCAACCAAACACCGACCAAGGCAAGGGACAGCGCCTTTTGTTCATTGACAGAGACGGCACCCTGGTTATTGAACCGCCTGTAACCTATCAGATTGACACCCTTGAT
>JAAYBL010000148.1 GCA_012718945.1 Bacteroidales bacterium | reverse complement strand
GCAAAGGTAGGTAAAAAATGTGGGTTTTTTTTGTATCTTCGCAGTGTATAAAGAGGAATTCACCATGAAACGCTTATCCATTCCACATGTGCCGGAATTGGGTTCGCTGACCATCGATGCTGTACACACCGTACTCGAGGAACAGGGAGCTCGTATTCCCATAGAAACCATCAACTGGCCGGATTTATTCGGCTACCGTCCCCTGACAACCGTTAGTATTGCTAGGACAGATGATCGTCTATTCGTACTGTTTCAAGTACATGGCAACTGCCTGAGGGCTGTCAACACCAAAGACAACCAGCCTGTCCACGAAGACAGCTGCGTGGAATTCTTCGTCAAACAGGTAGATAGCGAGGATTATTTCAACTTCGAATTCAACTGCATCGGCACCTGTAAAGCAGCCAGACACCACAAAGACAGGGCAAACGCCGTCAATTTCACCCTGGATCAACTGGCCACCATCGAACGCTGGTCCAGCCTGGGCCAACGGGCCTTTAACGAACTTTCCGGCCTCTTCAATTGGGACGTCTGTGTCAGCATACCCTTCACACTGATCGATGTACAACCAGACCAACTCCCCCCTGTCCTACTGGGCAATTTCTACAAATGTGCCGATGCCACCGAACAACCCCACTACGTATCCTGGAACCCCATCCGCACCGAACGTCCGGATTTTCACCGTCCTGAATACTTTGGTGAATTGCGGTTAGCGTGACACGCAGTTGGCCCGACACGCTGCTGAGGCCATACATTTTAGATAATTGATGCTTTTTTTTGGAGAATCGTGCGAGAAGGTCGTTCAAAAATGGACGACCTTTGTTGTGTATTGTCATAGCCATAGCCAATCGGTCTCATCCAAAAACACCTTAGCACCGTCACCATGAAGTCTTTAACCATGATTCACGTTCGAAATGTCCGTTTATCGACTTTCAACCTTTTGTGCGCCTGCCTTTTACTGAGCACCGCCAGCCTCAAGGCTCAACAAACCTCAACAACTGCCAAGCCCGAAAAGGAAGTGTACATCCCGGAAAATACCCTGCGGGAGTGTGGCGACATGAAACTTGACACTGGCGAATACAGCTTCAAGCGGATGAAGCAATCCGAAAACCTGGCCATCATCTGGGCACGCAAATACGGCGAGAATCCCATGGCCAACCCTGACACGCTACTGCGCTTCGATCCCGATTACATTCTCAAAGAAGGTGAACGCATCTACAACTATTACATTGACGAACTGAAGTTTCTTGAAAAGGGCAACTCCATTTCAGACAAATACAAGTGCCTGATTTACATTGTCGACTCACAGGACGGAACGGCTTATGGCGGCGGCGAGGACGAAAAAATCGGTGCTTTCTGGGCTCCCCCCTCACGCATCCGCAAAGCCCCCTTTGGCGCCATGGCTCATGAAATGGGTCACTCCTTCCAGTACTTGCTGGGCATTGACAGGGCCGCCAACAACAACCCCGGTGGCGTGGGCAGCTACGCCTTTGTCGAAATGACCTCTCAGTTTTTGCTGTGGCAGGTGTATCCGACCTGGATTTCCTTCGAAAACTACCATTTGGTCGATTTCATGAAGCAGACCCACCTGGCCTTCCTGCACAACAAAAACATGTACCATTCTCCCTTTGTAATGGAGTACTGGGCCAGCCTGCACGGCAACACCATCATCAGCAAAATCTGGCAACAGGCAAAAAACGAGGACCCCATCATGGCTTACAAGCGCCTCACCAACATCGACCAGCAAACGTTCAATGACCAGATTTTCGATGCCGCCAGGCGTTTTGTCACTTGGGACATTCCACGTATAGAGGCCTATAGCCGCAAATACGCTAACCAACACTACACCAAACTGGTTAAAACAAACGATCCTGACTGGTACGCCATTTCTCCTGAGAAATGCCCGCAAAACTACGGTTACAACGCCATCAAACTCCAACTGCCCGCCAAAGGCAACAAGGTTGGGCTACATTTCATGGGCATCGCCGGTGCTGAGGGTTACAATGCAGTCAAGGTTGACAAAGCTGGCTGGCGCTACGGTTTCCTGGCCGTGAAAGCAGATGGTAGTCGTGTGTACAGCCCTATGTTCGTTGAATCGGACAGTCAGGTCAGTTTCAAGGTGCCTAAGGGTACGGCTCATTTATGGATGGTCGTCAGCGGGGCCCCTACCGAGCACTGGTTGGCTGGAGGGCGCAACAACACTGAAGAGCAATGGCCCTACCGCTTCAAACTCATCAATTCAGCGCCTGATTTGGCTGCTAACGGTTTATAGTAATTTCGTTTCCGCACGGTTAGTTTTCTTTCAATCCCGCTCTTCTTAGGGCGGGATTCTCTTTTTACTTCGATT
>JAAYBL010000147.1 GCA_012718945.1 Bacteroidales bacterium | reverse complement strand
TGGACGTGGCATTGGGGTGATTCCAACTTATACCGTGTAAATAATGAGTGAATTTGATGATCGGGCTGCGAATTGGGATGATTTCCCTGTGCATATAGAGCGCTCGAAAGCGATAGCTAAGGCGTTGTTGGCCACTGGAGTAGTAAAGAAAGACCATCGGTTGTTGGATTTTGGCGCCGGTTCTGGCTTGCTGGGTGAGTTTTTGGGCCCTCATTGCCGCGAAATGGTGTTGATGGACAATTCGGCTGGCATGGTCGAGGTGATGCGGGACAAGGTCATCCGAAACGGATGGTTCACGTTGGAGCCTTTGCATCATGATCTGTTGGTTGAACCGTACCTGGATTGTCCGTTTGATGGTATTGTGACCCAGATGGTGTTGCATCACATTGACGACATCCCGTCGTTGTTGCTGCGGTTTTATGAGATGCTGCGTCCTGATGGTTTTCTGGCCATCGCTGATCTTTATCCCGAGGATGGGTCGTTTCATGGAGAGGGCTTTACCGGCCACCTGGGGTTTGAACCGGCTGTGTTGACGGCTTGGCTGGACGAGGCTGGTTTTGAACTGTGTTCATTGGAACCCTGCTTTTCGGTTCGTAAACAAAGGGAGAGTGAGGAATTATTGTTTCCTCTTTTTCTGGCACTGGCAAGGCGAAAGTGAACTAAAATCAGTCACTTTTCGTACAATTGATAACTTTTTCTATCTTTGCGGTGATTAATCATTGCGTGTATGCGTACATTGTTGTCCCAAAATCTGTTTAACGTGGTCACTGTGGTGGTCGTGGGACGATTGTGCATTCACCGCAGTTGAAAGGAACTTCTAAAACCAATCATAACCCTGTCGGTGAATGCCGGCAGGGTTTTTTTATTATCCATAAAAACCACATCACATGACGTACAGCGGAGCAGCCATCATCATTCATTTGTTGGAAAAGAAAGGCATCAATGTCATTGCTGGGATACCGGGCAGCGCCAACCTGCCCTTGTATGAGGCCTTGGGACGTAGCAGCATCAGGCATGTGCTGGCCAGGCATGAGCAAGGCGCTGGGTTTATCGCGCAGGGGTGGGCGCGGAGCAGGGGTGAGGCGGCGGTCTGCTTTGCCACGTCGGGGCCCGGGGCAACCAACCTGTTGACGGCCATAGCCGATGCCAAACTGGATTCGGTGCCGCTGGTGGCCATCACGGGTCAGGTGCCTACAGCTCAGATTGGTACAGACGCGTTTCAGGAGATTGACACCTACGGATTGACCATTCCCATTACCAAGCACAACTTTCTGGTGCGTTCGGCCAGGGAATTGCTCGATGTGCTGCCCATGGCGTTTTTCCTGGCAGAATCGGGGCGGCCTGGTCCTGTGGTGATTGATGTGCCCAAGGATGTGCAGTTGCAGGAAATTGAGGTGAAGCGTTGGCCGGCATTTACCAAACCTGATCTGCGTCGTAGGCCGGATGTGGCCGTGGTGGCCGAGGTGGCTGCGTTGTTGAACAAGGCTGAGCGCCCTTTGCTGTTGGTGGGTGCCGGGGTAGTGGAGTCGTCTGCTGCGGCTCAGATTGGACGGTTGGTGGATAAGGCAAACATGCCTTTGGCCTGCACCTTGAGGGGCTTGGGCATCCTGCCACCTTCTCACCGGCTCAACCTGGGTATGATTGGCATGCACGGCACGCCGTACGCGAACCGATTGATGGAAGAGGCTGACCTGGTGCTGGCTTTGGGTGTGCGGTTTGACGACAGGGCCACTGGGCAGGTGACCTCGTTCTGTCGTTCGGCTACCCTAGTGCATGTGGATATCGACAAGGCTGAAATCAACAAGGTAAAGCCTTCTCATTACAGTGTGCAGGCTGATATCCACAGCTTTCTGTCGGCTTTCCTGCCGCTGGTGACGGTTGCCGAGCGCAAGGCCTGGTGTGGCATGGTGGCTGATTTGAAAGCGGGTATCGCCTATCCGGTACGCTGGGATGACGGTGTAGGTCATGATGGTGTCAGTCATGTTAATGACGACTTCAGTCGTAATGACCTTGGCCGCATGGATGATGGCTGTTTCGAACCGATCTCCCTGATTCGCCGCATCGCTGCCATGGTGCCTGACAACACGCTGGTGTCCACCGATGTAGGTCAACACCAAATGTGGGTGGCGCAAACCTATCCTTTCCAGACTGTCCGCCAATTCCTGACATCAGGAGGGTTGGGTACCATGGGCTTCGGCCTACCGGTGGCCGTTGGGGCGGCCTTGGCTCATCCTGACAAGCTTGTGCTATGTTTTTCTGGCGATGGTTCGTTGTTGATGAACATTCAGGAGTTGGCCACGTTGGCTGAAACCAAAACCAGGGTCGTTGTTTTGTTGTTCAACAACGGGCATTTGGGTTTGGTCAGACAGCAACAAGCCTTGTTTTACGGCAAGCAGTATACGGCTTCTGCGTTTGAAGTCAGACCTGACTTCTGTGGGCTGGCGACTGCCTTCGGCATCAAAGCGGTGGACTTGTCGACATCGGTGGATGCCACGGCTGACCTGAAAACTGCTTTCGCATGTGAGGGCCCTGTTCTCGTGAACATTCCTATCGGGGCTGACGCTCTGGTGTTGCCCATGGTGCCTCCTGGTGGTGCCAATCAAACGATGATTGACAAGGGTTAAGGGGGTTGTAAGGCAGTCCGATTCTCGGGTAATAATGGCTTTTTAAGTGATCTTCAGATATGAAGTATTGATTTAGTATGACTTGTTTATACAATAGATAGTTAATCAGTTAGGATATGTATGCAATATTGGAATTGTTGGTCAATAACCACCCTGGCGTGATGTCGCACATCACCGGTTTGTTTGCCAGGCGGGGGTATAACCTCGAAGGTATTCTCTGTGGTCCTGTTGGTAACGGTGACCATAGTATCATGTACTTGCTTATGCTCGATGATCATCGTCATGAGCAGGTGTTGCGTCAGTTGGAAAAACTGCACGATGTGTTGAAGGTGGCTGAACGTCCTGACATGGATCCGGCTGTGTTTTTTTCTCTACAGACTCAAGCCATTGGTCAATAAGTTGTATATTTGTTTGAACCCTTGATTCTTTGTTCAACCAATCAATTCTTTGTTCAACCAATCAACTCTACGACGATGAAGACAAAAACGTTGATTATAGGCGCGAGTGTTAACCCTGATCGTTATTC
>JAAYBL010000146.1 GCA_012718945.1 Bacteroidales bacterium | reverse complement strand
CTTGAAATGAAAAACGTGGCAGACTAAAGCGGTCGGCCACGTCGCTTTCATTCGGCCAGGCTGGATGAAAACGACCAAAACGTACGACCATGAGAAAACACCTCTTGCTAACCTTGTTGATGGTTGGTGTGAGCCTTCATCTGCAGGCTCAGCTGCCCCCTCGCAACGCTGAAACCGTTGCGCACTACAAGACCCTCTGTCGAACGTTCATCCACAAAGAAATGAAAGGTATGTACAGGGAACCCGGTGGTTCCCTGGCCTATCCTTTTCTGGCACCTGGCAGTGCTCAATACCTCGATATGCTCTGGGATTGGGATTCCTGGCTCAGCAATGTGGCCTTGAAACAAATCCTCCTGGAAAAAGGCACCAAAGCCGACAAACAAACGGCTCTGCGCTATGAGCAAGGCTGTGTATTGAATGCCCTCAGCTACGGGGGTATGGATGGTTGGATACCCATCTGGATTGAACGTAACGCCCCTTCCAGGGAAGAGATGCTCAAACTCAAGAATCCCTGGAAAAGCAACATGCACAAACCCACGTTAGCCCAACATGCTGCTTTGATTGTCTCGTACAATGAAGGCGATGCCGAGTGGCTCAGGGATGATTTCTACTTCCTGCAGGCGTTTGTCAACAAGTACCTCAACCATCATCGGCATAAGGCCACCGGGCTCATCTACTGGGAAACCGATGAGGCCATCGGGGTAGACAACGATCCATCCACTTATTACCGACCCTACGCCAGCTCTGGTTCTATTTTTCTAAATGCTTTGATGTATAAGGAGTTGCTGGCTATGACTTACCTGGCCGAGCAACTGTCGTTGCCCGATATCGCCTCTTTCTATCAGCGGGAAGCCGATCGGTTGAAGGAGGCTGTCCGGGAACATTGCTGGGACCCCAGAGATGGCTTCTACTACAGTGTTGACCTTAACCTGCGACCAGTTGAAAAACCGGCCATCGACGGACTGGAGCCAGGACAATTGTTCTTTCATGTGGGACAGCCCCGAACCTACGATTGTCTGATACAGCGTCTCAGTGTCTGGAGTGGTTTTATGGCACTCTGGGCTGGCATCGCAACCCCCGAGCAGGCTGAACGCATGGTAAACGAACACTTTCGCGACACGACCTCATTCAACGCCCCTGCCGGCATTCGCACCTTGTCGCCCCTGGAAAAGATGTACGACACCAGAGCTAGTGGAAACCCATCTTCCTGGCTGGGTCCCGTATGGATCAATGTAAATTACCTGGTTTTCAGGGGGCTTGTCAACTATGGCTACGAACAGGAAGCCAGGGAAGTCGCCGAGAAAACCATTCTGCTGTTGGGAAAAGACTTCGAACAGTATGGGGCCTTGCATGAATACTACCTCCCCGACAACGGTGCCCCCGTTTTGAACAAGGGCTTCCAAAACTGGAATTTCCTGGTACTCAACATGGCCGCCTGGCTTGATGGTAAGGAAGTGATCAGTGAGTTTTAGTACCGTCAGCGCTTTTTAGTCTTGTAGGCATTATACGCCACCACCTCCGACAAATCCTTGCGTTTCTTGGGGCGGGCAGGTTGGGTGGAATACCCCAGCGTAATAATCAACAGGGGGCGTTTTGTGCTCGGAATACCCAGCAGCGATCTTACCTGCTTTTCATCAAACCATCCCACAATGCACGATCCCAGCCCCTGTTCGGTGGCGGCCAAAGTCAAATGAGCGGCTGCTATGCCCAGGTCAGTGTCCGGGTAGTGCTTTTGTTTGATCCATCCTCCGGCTTTTGAGGTAAAATTAGGAGCTTCTTGAACCAGGACAATCAAGACTGGAGCCTGGTAGGAGAAGTGATTCAAGCCCATATCTGACACGGCTGAAGCCATTTGACGACGCAGCGCAGGGTCGTTGACCACGACAAAGGTCCAGGGCTGGGCGTTGCATGCCGATGGCGCCAGCCTGGCGGCTTCCAGGATGTAATCCAACTTCTCCTGTTCAACCGGTCGGTTTGAATCGTAGGCTCTGTCGCTTTGGCGATTTTTTATGAGGGTGAGTAGATCAGTCATGGCGTGGTGCTTTACGGGCAAAAATACGCCTAGAAATTCAAAAAAAATGCAAAAATATTTGTTCTGATCAAAAAGCGTATTTACTTTGCAAAACAAAGTACTTTTAAATATGAAAACAGACTACATCAAAGACCTCGAACAGATCAAGGACATTATGAACCGGTCTACCCGATTCATCACGTTGAGTGGGCTTTCCGGCGTATCGACCGGCATCATCGCCTTGGCCGGTGCTATTGTTGCCTATCAGACCTTTTTCAAAGACACGGATTACCTGGTCTATGAAGCGGTGGGGCTCAGCGGTGCATTTACGGGGCAATTGCTCGTCATTGCCTTAGGTACCTTGGTCTTGTCTGTCATCAGTGCCCTCTTTTTTACA
The DNA here is from genome assembly GCA_012718945.1 of Bacteroidales bacterium. Classification (GTDB taxonomy): domain Bacteria; phylum Bacteroidota; class Bacteroidia; order Bacteroidales; family UBA1402; genus UBA8389. Next base: position 2,975 of record JAAYBL010000146.1, on the reverse strand, counting down.
AGAAGGCAGACAAAAAAACAACAACAACCAGCCTGGGATGCTCAAACCAAGCGACTTCTGATCAATTTGCTGATTCCTCTTGTCGCGGGTGGGTTGTTTGCACTGATGCTCTTGCTGAAAGGTTTTGTGGGTATGTTGCCCCCGGTAACGCTGTTGTTTTACGGTCTGGCGCTGGTGAATGCCAGCAAATACACCTTGTCCGACATCAGGAGTCTGGGTATCATTGAGGTGGTTTTGGGCCTCCTGGCCTTTTGGTTTATTGGTTATGGTCTGCTGATTTGGGCCCTGGGCTTTGGCCTCGTTCAACTTGTGTACGGTTTGTTGATGCAAAAGAAGTATTCGTTGTGAAAGAAGTGCTGAAAGACCTGGATAAAGCCTTTGAAAACAGGGTACGGTTGGGTATCATGTCGGCATTGGTGGTCAACGAGGGGATGGACTTCAACGCGTTGAAAGAATTGCTGGATGTCACCGACGGTAACCTGGCCAGTCATTTGAAATCGTTGGAGAACAGCCAGTATATCGGTTATAAAAAAGAATTTCTTGGCAGGAAACCCAACACCTTTTACCATGCCACGACCATGGGAATAGAGGCGTTTAAAAAACACATAAAAGCCATTGAACAATTGCTCTCAACACATTAAACTGCAAGGGTATGGAAGCACAAGTGAATCAAAGCGGGGATAATCCCGTGATGTCTGAATCGAACACAGTGGTTCGAAACAATGACCTGCTTATTCTGATCGTGGTTTGTTTGATAAGCGGCTTTCTGATTAAGTTGCCACAACTGATTGGTGGTATATCTCCAGCGTTTCATTTCTACGAAAAGGACGCCGGTCTCATCGTGTTTTTTGGTTTGTCCCTCTATGTGTTTCTCACTAATAAACGGTTGATAACGAAACACATGCTTATCTCGCTGGCTGTCTTTGCCCTGTCTACCATCTATATCAATCTGCTGCCTACGACAACGGAAAGCCATTCCATCAATCTGGCTTACATGCATTTGTTGCTTTTTTTGTGGTGCCTGTATGGATTGATTTACATCGACTTTGACACAAAGCAACCCCTACGCCGCATGGATTACCTCAGGTACAACGGCGATGTGGCCATTCTAACGGCAATAATCCTGATTGCAGGCGGTATTCTAACCGCCGTGACGTTCGGGCTCTTTTCGGCCATCGACATGCACATAGAAAAAATCTATGCTGATTATGTGATTATGATCGGACTGGTCTCAGCGCCGATTGTGGCGACCTACATCATCAAGACCTACCCATCGGTGACCCGGAAAATTGCGCCCATCATTGCCAGCCTATTCACCCCGTTGGTCTTGTTTACGTTGGTCATCTTTTTGATCAGCGTCGTTGTGACGGGTAAGGATCCCTATAATGACAGGGATTTTCTGCTTGTCTTCAATCTGATGCTGTTGGGCGTGATGGCGTTGATCGTGTTCTCCGTGACTGAAACCTTCCAGCACAAAGGGCAACGATTCAATGTGTGGATGCTGTTTGCATTGTCCGTCATCACCCTCCTGGTCGACCTGGTGGCCTTGTCTGCCATTGTGTACCGATTGGGTGAATATGGCTTCACACCCAACCGAACGGCAGTCCTGGGGTCCAACCTCTTGATTTTTGGTCACTTGATTTTGATTATGATTGACTTGTTTAAGGTGGTATTTAAGGGCCGTGCTTTTGACAGCGTTGAACGAACGATAACCCGGTACTTGCCAGTTTACATGATTTGGACCATCGTCGTGACGTTTGCTTTTCCGTTTTTGTTTGGAATGAAATAAAGACTACTTTCACACGTCAAAGCATGCTTGCGTATGAAAAAGTTGTTGTTGTCTGGCTTGATTAGCCTGGCCGGTCTGGTGGTAGGGGCGGCCAACCCTTTCATCACACATATGTACACCGCCGATCCCTCAGCCCGTGTGTTTAACGACAGACTGTACGTGTACCCCTCACACGATGAGGATACAGCCACTAAATTCCGTATGGTCGATTGGCACGTGTTTTCGTCCGACGATCTTATAACATGGACCGATCATGGCGTGGCGTTTTCCTTGAAGCATACCAGTTGGGCTAAAAAAGAGGCTTGGGCGCCCGACTGCATAGAACGTAACGGCTTGTACTACTTCTATTACCCCGTCGAACACAGCAAAATCGGGGTGGCTGTTTCCAATCAACCGGTTGGACCGTTTAAAGACCCACTCGATTCGGCCCTGATTCATGTGGAATCGAAAGGGGTGGTCTGCACCCGTGATTTCATCGATCCGGCTGTGTTCATCGATGACGATGGTCAGGCTTATCTCTATATGGGGCAGTTGGTGGTGAATGCCATCAAACTCAACGAGGACATGATTTCCTACGATGGCAACGTGCATTTGCTGAAGGGTACCGACGACTTTTTTGAAGCGGTGTGGATGCATAAATACAAGGGTACTTACTACTTGTCGTACGCTTCCAACAGTGGGCACATCAAGTATTGTACCAGCGACAATCCGTTGGGGCCTTTCACCTATCGGGGTATCATTTTACGTCCGATGAACAGTGGTACGAACCATCATTCGATTGTTGAGTTCAAGGGAAAATGGTACTTGTTTTACCACAATTCTGACTTGTATTATCGGCATCATCCTGAACTGCCTGAATTGTTTGGTTGGGGGCATGGCAAGAGTCCTCATCCTTATCGGCGTTCCATTTGTTTCGATGAGTTGCATTACAATCCGGATGGCAGCATTCGGGAGGTTATTCCAACGAAATAACACCTTTTTATAATCTTCGATTCCGCTCCCCTTAGGGCGGTAATCTCTTGTTTCTTCGATACCGCTCCCCTTGGGGCGGGGTCGGGTATTGTCTCCGACACCCGTTCCTCAGGGCTTGCGTCCCCTAGACAGCGGCGCCGATCGTTCGTCTCAAGTGACTTCACGAAGTCGGCCTTGCCGCTCTCGTCGGGTTCGCTGGCACCCTTCGTCAATG
>JAAYBL010000145.1 GCA_012718945.1 Bacteroidales bacterium | reverse complement strand
TGTGGCGGTTTGGTGTATGACGGCAATGACACGGAAGCTGGATTGGTGCTCTCGGTTGATAAATACAGGGATGACCAGGTAATGCAACTGCAATACATTGAGAATACTGAAAACAATGCCCGAACATATGGCATGCAATTCTGGGATTATCCCAAAGAGGATGGTTATGAAGAAAGAAATGTCTGTGTGGTGTTGCCGATAAACAGCGATACCTGTGAGTTGAAAAACATAGCGACCTACGAGAGCGAACAAGGCAAAGGGTATGGTAGAGCGTTAATTAAGTACATCACTGATTACTATAAAAACAACTTTCAAACCATGCTGGTCGGGACTGGCGAGACGCCTGGCATTTTGTCTTTTTATGAAAGCTGCGGCTTTGTACCCTCTCATCGGATTGTGAATTTTTTTATTGATAACTATGACCACCTGATGTACGATGGTGACATACAGTTGGTTGATATGGTGTATCTGAAAAAGGCACTTGTGGTGCGATAATAAATCATAACCCCAATATTGGGCTTAATAATATATGAGTATGTTTCTTTCTACTAAATCATTCCGTCTTGTCTTCTCTGTGTCGTTGTTCCTGTCGTTGCTTTGGCCAGCCTACGGTGCTGTAACGTTGCCTTCTCTTTTGTCGGACTACATGGTGCTGCAGCAAGGTCAGCCCGTGCACATTTGGGGAAAAGCGGATAGGGGAGAAGATGTAACGGTGCGCTTGTTGAATCAGGTGCAAACGACGGTGGCTGATGAGGCTGGGCACTGGGAGGTCTGGTTGCAACCGGTGAAAAAAACGACGAAGCCTGTTACGATGACAGTGACGGGGGGTGGCGTTGAAACTGGGCCTCAGGCTGGAATCGGTGCCAAAGATGGATCAAACACCGTGGTTGTGAAAAATATTTTAGTGGGTGAAGTGTGGTTGGCTGCTGGTCAGTCCAATATGGAGTATTCCGTACGACTTTCCCACAACGCGGAACAGGAAATCGCTCAGGCCGATTACCCCAAATTGCGCTTTTTTGATGCTCAACGAAGTTTTTCCGATACAGCCAAAGCGGATATTGCCGGCCGATGGGTGTTGTGTTCGCCTGAAACGGTGGCCGAGATGACGGCAACCGGTTATGCGTTTGCCAGAGGACTTCACCAGCATCTGAACGTGCCGGTCGGATTGATTGATGTTTCCTGGGGTGCTACTCGTTGTGAGGCCTGGACACCGGCATCCGTGTTTGAGGCCGACCCTAGGTTGAGTTTTTGGACGACCAAATGGGAACAACACCTGCGCGACTTTCCTCGGCTTCAAGCAGCCTACCTTCAGCAACAGGAAACCTGGAAAGTGGCTGCCGAAAAGGCGCGTTTGGCCGGAGAAACGCCCCCCAGAGCCCCAAAGGCCCCTGAGTTGAAGACCAAGTTTGAACCTTCGGTTATCTATAATGGGATTGTTGCCCCTCTTAGCCGATACACCATAAAGGGCGTAGTCTGGTATCAAGGGGAAAACAATGCGTACAAAGAGGAAGCGTTTCCCTACCGTTACTTATTTCCAGCCATGATTGACGCCTGGAGGCAGGCCTGGAAGCAGGGAGATTTTCCTTTCTTGTTTGCTCAACTCTCCACCTTGAACAAGCATCCTTATTGGCCTGTTTTGAGGGAGTCGCAGGTCGAAGCCCTGAAATTGAAAAACACTTCGATGGTGGTTACCTACGATGTAGGTGATTCGACCGATGCTCATTTCAAACTGAAGCAAGTGGTCGGCAAGCGGTTTGAGCTGGCTGCGCGCCGCCTGGTTTACGGTGAAAAGGTTGCAGCTTCGGGACCTCAGTTCAGGCAATTCACAGTGGAGGGACAACACCTGCGTGTGTGGTTCGACCACGCCAACGGGCTGAAATCTTCGGATGGTAAAGCCTTGGTTGGTTTTGAGGTGGCCGGACCCGACGGGCGTCTGTATCCTGCCACTGCCACGATAGATGGTGAGACAGTGTTGCTTCACCATGAGAAAGTGTCCCATCCTTGTATCGCACGCTTCGCCTTTAAGGATGCCATTATCGGTAACTTGATTAATCGATACGGCTTGCCGGCGGTGCCCTTCCGCACGGATGTTAAGAATGGATTGTAATTGGTTCGTTTGGAATCGTCAGGTTCTGCTTATTTTTATATATTTGCAAGAAGTTAAATAAATATCTTGCAAGTGTTATGGGTGTAATTGGCGGGTTGGTTGTATCACAAGAACTGATAGAAAACCGGATTTTTACAATTAGGGATAGGCAGGTGATGCTGGATCGTGATCTGGCAGAGATTTATTGTGTTGAAGTAAAACGATTGAATGAGCAGGTAAAACGCAATAGTGAACGTTTCCCTGAATCATTCAGATTTCAATTGACAGACTGGGAAAAAGGAGAACTGGTCGCAATTTGCGACCGGTTTGATTCGATGAAGCACACCGTTCATAATCCATATGCATTTACTGAACAAGGAATTGCCATGCTATCTGCTGTGCTGCGAAGTGATACGGCCGTTCAGGTTAGTATAAAGAGGATGAGAGCCTTTGTGGAAATGAGAAAGTTGGTCGCTCATCACAGCGGTTTACTCCAAAGGATGGGCATAATTGAACGTAGGCAGTTAGAGTCTGAGCGAAATTTTGATTATATATTCAAAGCATTGGAGGCAAAAACAATTCCTACACAAGGCGTCTTTTTTGATGGTCAGGTGTTTGATGCCTATGAGCTATTATCTTCAATAATACGTTCAGCTAAAAAGAGTATCGTCTTGGTTGATAATTATATTGATGAGTCCGTACTTGTTCAATTGTCAAAAAAAGGAAAGGCTGTAGATGTCTTTCTCTTTACGAAAAACGTGAATAAGCAGCTTCTCCTGGATATTCAAAAAGTAAATGAACAATATGGTGTTTTTAGATTGATCCACTTTTCAAAAAGTCATGATCGGTTTCTAATTATTGATGGTAAGGACGTTTATCATCTTGGTGCATCATTAAAGGATTTGGGTAAAAAATGGTTTGCCTTTTGCAAATTGAATAGTGAGTCAGTTAGTGAAATGATGAGGTCAATTGCTGAATTGATAACAAACTAAAGATGCAAGGTGTTTATTCACTACCTTTGCAATGATGCTGAACGATACTTATAAAACCATAGAAGGAACTTCGGAAGGCCTTTACAAAGAGAAGGGCAGTAAATTTTTGGCGTTTGCGCACTCGGTAGACAACATTGAGGTTGTAAAGGCGTTGCTGGAAGATTACCGTAAGCGTTATCACGATGCCAGGCATGTTTGTTATGCCTACAGTCTGGGGCCGGAGCGTGAAGAGACCAAGGCTGGTGACGATGGTGAGCCCAATGGTACTGCCGGCCGTCCGATATTGGGACAGATCCTTTCGTTCGAATTGACCAATGTGTTGGTGGTGGTCGTTCGCTATTTTGGGGGCATTCTGCTGGGTACTGGTGGTTTGGTCGTTGCCTACAAGTCGGCCGCTGCCGACGCGTTATCCCAGGCTGTTGTAGTGGAAAAAACGGTGGATGTGCCCTTTACGGTGCACGTGGAATATCCCTACCTGGATACCACCCTGCGCCTGCTTCGAAAGTGGGAGGCCTCCATTTTGGAACAGACGTTTGAGTTGGATTGCCTGCTCAAGGTGGCTGTGCGAAAACAGTCGGTGGAGCCCTTGCGCGAGGCCTTGGAGAAAGTGGAAACACTACACCTGGAGGCTTGATGAAACGGAGTTGATTCCTTACCTTTGTCCGCTATTTTAATAAGTTATGTATAGGCAGTTGTTTCAACGGTTGTGGCAAGTACTCAGGTTCCCGGCTCCATTCTGGGCATCCGTGGCTGAGGTGGGGGATGATAAAAAGACCTACCAGACTGAGTATCTTTACCCATTGGCCGGTATGGCTGCCTTGACGGCTTTTATTAGCGCCTTTTTCGATGGGGATTTGACGTTCAAGCAACAATTGACGGAAGGTGTTCAATTGTTTGTGCTTTCGTTCGGATCGGTTTTTCTAGGGCTCTTTTTATCGGCCTGGATCCTGGACAAACTGTTTGTCCGCTTCATTGGTACGCCGGCCGATTACAAAAAGGCTGAAATACTGGTAGCTTATACCTTAACCCCTGTTCTGGTGGTCAGTATCCTGACACGCCTGTTTTCCGAACTCTGGTTC
>JAAYBL010000144.1 GCA_012718945.1 Bacteroidales bacterium | reverse complement strand
CGCACGTATTCGTCAATGAGGGCGGGATCGTCCTTGAGGTCAAGGGTTTGGCAATACCGTTTTACAGGTTTCTCGTAAGGGGTAACCGGGTAGCCTTCGTGTTTGGTGTGAGTCATGGCAGAATAAAACAAGTAAAAACTTGAAAAAATAGGCAAAATACTTGCTGTCTCTGCAAATTTACCGTATCTTGCCGAACATTTGTGCGTGATAACTGTTTAATTTAAAAACAAAACAATATGGCTACGATTACATTCAAAGGCAACCCCGTCAAAACCAGTGGTTCCTTACCCGTCAAAGGCAGCAAAGCCCCCGATTTCACATTGACAACGGCCGGTCTGTCCGACGTGAGTCTGGCTGATTATGCCGGCAAGCGCGTTGTTCTCAACATTTTTCCCAGTATTGACACTGGAGTCTGTGCGACCTCTGTTCGCCGTTTCAACAAGGAAGTAGAACAACTGAAGAATACGGTGGTACTCTGCATTTCCGCCGACCTCCCCTTTGCCTCCAGCCGTTTTTGCGGTGCCGAGGGTTTGACTCATGTCGTTACGTTGAGTGAAATGCGGCAACCCCGTACCTTTGGAGAGGCCTATGGTGTGCGTATGGTCGATGGACCCCTGGCCGGGCTACTGTCCAGAGCCGTGGTCGTACTGGACGAATCCGGCACCGTTGTGTACACCGAACAGGTACCTGAGATTGCTCAGGAACCAGCCTATGAACCGGTGGTTGCGTTGTTGAAATAAGTCAGCGGACTTCTTTGACGACGTAGACCAGGGTGGGGAAGTGGTCACTGTACCCTTCGATGAAGAGGTTGCCACTGAACGTCCGCCAGGGATACCCTTTATAGGTGCCTTCCTGTTGAATCAGGAAGTCCTTGTTGAACACTTCCGGTTTCCAGTATTTCAAGGTTGACCGGTCGTTGCCCAGCCAGGCGTAGGAGAGGATGATCTGGTCGAAGAGGTTCCATTCTCCCCGGTAACCCAATGAGCCGATACCCTTATCGAGAAGTCGCCACATGGGGTTGAACAACCCTTGTGGTTTGACTTCTTCTGGTTTCATCTTGGCGTTGAGGGTTTTCTTGAGGGGAATGTTGTCGGGATCATCATTCAGATCGCCCATGAGGACAATTTTGGCGTAGGGGTCGGCCTTGTGAAGGGAGTCGATGATGTGCTTGGATAATTTGGCCGCTTCCACCCGCAGCGGACGGGATTGTTTCTCCCCGTTTCGACGGGATGGCCAATGGCAGACAATCACATGGATGGGTTCACCGGCCAACAGACCACTAACCAGCAACTGGTCCCTGCTTTTCCAATCGGGACGGTTGGGTAAGGTAAACCGGTAAGGACGGCTGGATGTCAGCGTGAACAGTTTCGGATTATACAACAAGGCAACATCCACCCCCCTAAGCTCAGGTGAATCATAATGGACAATCTGATAGTTGGCTTGGCGCAACAGTGGTGCTTTAGCCAAATCTTCCAGGACAGTACGGTTTTCAATTTCGCAAACGCCGAGGATGGCTGGCCCCTCCGGACAGAATTCCCTGGCCAACTTGCTGATCGCGTAACTCATGTTCCCGATTTTTTTCCAGTATTTCTGTCCGTTCCAGGCTTTGACGCCGTCGGGGGTGAACTCGACGTCGTTGACGCCTGGCGAAGGAATGGTGTCAAACAAATTCTCCAGGTTGTAAAACCCGAGGCTGTAGACCGCCACCTGTTTATCTGTTTGTGTCTGGGCCACAACCAACCCGTTGGTTAACAGCGATAAACACACTATAATGAAAAATGCTTTAACTTTCATGCCGGGAGCGTTTTTATTTACGATGTAAAGGTCGTATTTTTATTCGAAATCTTTGTACTTTTACGCCCCATTTAACCAATACGCACAACGCCGATGAATCCCATCAAACGAGGTTGTCTATGTGTCCTTGCAGGCCTGATGGCCACAGTAGGCGCTCATGCCCAGGAAGATACCGCAGCCATACCCGCCGTTACGGGAGCGCCTGTCTTCCTCTTCAACGAGTCCATGCTCGATGACGAGCATGATGATGCCCAGTACGTTTCGGCCGCATTGGCTTCGGCCAACGATGTGTTTACCGCCAACGCCGGATATGCCTTCAGCGCCATGCGCTTCCGCATCAGGGGGTATCAGAATAATTACACGCAAATGTCGCTCAACGGGGTCACGCTCAACGACCTGGAAAGAGGGGTATTCTCCTACTCCATGTTGGGTGGTCTTAACGATGTCGTTCGCAACAGCGAAGACATTTCCGGGATATCAGCCATCGACTACGGATTTGGCAACGTTGGGGGTGCCTCCAACATCATCATGAGGGCCAGCCAATACACGCCGGGAAGCAGGGTCTCTCTGGCCTACACCAACCGCAATTACAAAACTAGGGCCACCTATACCTATTCCACAGGCTTGCTGCCCTCTGGTTGGGCTTTTACCGCCGCCCTTGGGTATCGTTGGGCCGATGAGGGTTACATCGAAGGGACATTCTACAACAGCCTTGGTTACCTGGCCGCACTGGAAAAAGTGTTCAACAACCGCCACAGTCTATCCATTACCTCTTTTGGTGCACCCACCCAGCGTGGCGGCCAAAGTGCCAATACGCAGGAAGTGTACAATCTGCGGGGTACCAATTACTACAATGCCTATTGGGGTTATCAGGATGGCAAGAAGCGAAACTCCCGTATCGTGACAACCTATGAGCCGGTTGTGTTGTTCAACCACCTTTTCACACCAGACAAGGATACCAAGTTGAACACTGGCCTGGCCCTGAGAGCCAGCGGCTACGGCTCGACGGCGCTGGCGTACAACAACGCGCCCAATCCCAGCCCCACCTATTACCGCAACCTGCCCAGCTATCAATCGACGGATGCCATGAAGTCGTTGTACACGTCAATCTGGCAAGCAGGCAATCCAGACGATACCCAAATCAATTGGAACGATCTTTATATGGCTAACAAATTGGCCAAAGATGACGGTCAAAGTGCCCGTTACATCCTGGAAGAACGGCACAACGACCAGAAACAGGTGGTACTCAGTTCTGTGCTCAACCGTCGTCAAAGCGAACATCTGAAAACCGCCGGTGGCATAGAAGCCCGCTACACCAAGGGCTTGCACTACAAAACGGTGGCCGATCTGTTGGGTGCCGATCGCTTTTCTGACATTGATCAGTACACGGAGAATTATTCCCCCATCAACCCTAACATCCAGTACAACGACTTGAACAGTGCGTCCACCATCAAGAAAAAGGACGATGTGTTTGGGTACAATTACACCATCGACGTGCTCAACAGCAACGCCTGGTTCCAAAACAACTATTCATACAACAACTGGGATTACTACTACGCAGCTAAAGTTGACTACACCCGCTTCCAACGCGAGGGCATGATGCGTAACGGTCGTTCACCCAACAACTCCTACGGCAGAGGTCAGGTGCATAGCTTCCTCACCCATACGGTCAAAGCCGGAGCTACCTGGAAGCCCAGCGGCAATCACCTGGTTTCCGCCAACCTGCTGGCTGCCACCAATCCGCCACTGCCCAACAACGCTTACATTTCGCCCCGTATCAAGGATGATGCCGTCAAGGGATTGGGCACTGAAGCTGTGACGCACACCGACCTCAATTACACCTACAATAGCCGCATTATCAGAGGTAGGGTAAGCGTGTATTATACGCGCTTCGCCGACCAGGTGGAAATCGACAACTTCTACAACGATGAGATGCGCACGTTTGTGAATTCCGTCCTGACTGGTGTAGACAAGGTGCACAAAGGCCTGGAACTCGGTCTGTCAGCCAAACTGACTTCTGAGCTCACCGCCACTGTACTTGGCTCTGTGGGCGATTTCTACTACGACAGCCGCCCCACAGCCACCATCAGTGTGGAAAATGGTATGCAAGCCGATGTTTCCCGTACCATTTACCTGAAGAACTACAAGGTAAGCGGAACCCCTCAAACAGCCTTCAACGTAGAATTGAGTTACGCTCATCCGGCCTACTGGTTTTTCGATCTGGGAGCCAGCTACTACGGCAACAACTACATTGATATGACCCCCATCCGTCGCACGGCTGAAATCCTGCAATTCAATGCCAACAGCTACGCCGATTACATGGCCATGGCTCACAAAATCACCGACCAGGAAAAATACCAGGGAGGCATCATGGTGGATGCATCCATCGGAAAATCCATCCGCCTGGACAATGGTAACCTGATTAACATCAACCTGCAGGTCAACAACCTGCTCAATAACCTGAAAATGAAGACAGGTGGCTACGAACAGGGCCGCTTCGACTACGTCAATTACAACGTAGACAAGTATCCTCCCTATTATTACTATGCTCAGGGGCTGAACGCTTTCCTGATGGTAGCTTACCGTTTCTAACCAACTTCAGACAACTAAACAATCCTCCATATGAAGACAGTTTCCCGTTTTATCGTAGCCCTGATGGGTCTTGGCGTTGTTCTTACCGCCTGCGACCAGCGTGAATTCGACATGCCGCCCCTCAATGAACCCGTCTATTCAGACACAGCCACGTTGACCATAGCGGCCTTCAAAGCCAAGTATGCCGGTGTCGCCGTCACTCAGATTACCGACGACGATGTCATCTCCGGTATTATTGTGGCCAACGATATTTCCGGCAACTTTTACAAAGAGTTGACCATTATGGACAGCACCGGTGGGTTGAAGGTGGCCATCAACCAAGGCGACCTTTACACCCAGTTCAGGCTAGGCCAACGGGTTTACATTGAGTGCAAGGATTTGTACGTAGGCAAATACGGCGGCTATATGCAGTTGGGTGGTCCTTACAACACGGGCATCGGTCAGATGACCTGGGAAGTGGCTCAAGCCCACGTTTTCAAGGATGGTTGGCCAGAACCAGACAATGACCTGCTCACCCCTGAGGTATTCTCCATGAATACGGTGGCTGCCGAGGCTAACCTGGGCAAGTTAATTACGCTGGAGAATGTCTTTTTCGCCACAGGTGGTACCGAGGTCTGTGCGCCTGTTGCAAACGACGGTTCCACGCAAACTGTTAGCAAAACCTTGTCGTCGACTGATTTCCCCGGCAAGACGTTGGTGGTCCGCCTGAGCAGTGCCTCCGACTTCGCCAACAAAACACTCCCTGCCGGAAATGGTAACCTGACGGGTATTCTGTCGGTATACAACAACACGTACCAGTTTACACCACGTGATTCCATGGACTTTGCCTTTGTTGGTTTCGGAGCTGGTTTTGTCAGTCAGGGCTCGGGAACGAAAGCCGATCCTTACCTGGTAGGTTATGTGCTCTCACACCAAAACGTTGGTAAAATGGCCTGGGTGAAGGGATACATCGTAGGTGCCCTTAATTCGGGCGTCAACAATGACAACCCATTGACGGGAAATGATGGTATCAAATGGACAGCCCCCTTCATGGAAAACACGCTGGTGATTGCCGCTGACTCTATGGAAACCGATTGGTCCAAATGCATGGTGGTTAATCTGCCTGCCGGTTCAGCCTTGCGCGACTCCGTAAACCTGAATACCCATCCCGATAATCTTGGTCGTCTTATTGCCGTAGTTGGTTCTTTTGAAACCTATTCCGGTGCCCCCGGCGTACTTCTGTATGCAGGAGACGTTGCCGAGTTCTGGTTGGATGAACCCTCTAATTCGGGTACCGACCCGGGTACAGGTGATCTTGGCGACGGAACGGCCTCCAAACCCTATTCCGTAGCCCAAGCCAAGCTCAAGCAAGGCGAGACGGGCAAGTGGGTCACCGGCTACATTGTTGGTTTTATCAATACCGCTACGTCACCTTACACCTATACCTACTCGGCCACGGGAGCCATCGCCAGCAACCTATTGCTGGCCGACAGCCCAACGGAAACCGCTGACGGCAATTGTGTACCTGTTCAATTGTCCTACGGTACGGATCCCCGCACCGCTTTGAACTTGTTGGACAATCCTGCCAAACTTGGCACTCAGGTGAGTGTCCAGGGCAGTTTGGAAGCCTATTTCAGTGTGCCCGGCATCAAGACGTTGACCGCCTACGCGTTGGGTAGCACCGGTACCGGTGGCTCTGATCCCGGTCCTACGCCTGATCCCGGCACCACCATTTATTCGGAAACCTTTGCCACCAGTTTGGGTGGGTTCACGGGTGTTACTGTCGCGGGAGATCAGGCTTGGGAACATAAAACCTACCAAAGTTCGGGCTATGCCAATATGTCGGGTTACGCTAACAGTCGCAGTAACGCCAACGAAGACTGGCTTATTTCACCAGCCATCAATTTGAGTGCTGTCAGTGCTGCCACGGTATCGTTCAGCCATGCCATCAACAAAGGTGAGGTGGCCAATATGACCACCAATCACACCTTGTGGGTGAGTACCAACTACACCAGCGGAGCCCCCTCTTCAGCCACCTGGACTCAAGTGGCGATCACAACGTATCCTGCCGGTACCAATTGGACGTTTGTCAACAGCGGCAACATCAGTTTGCCCACGGCCGTTATGGGACAATCCAACGTTCGGTTGGCGTTCAAGTACCTCTGCTCGGATACCGAGTCGGCAACCTGGGAAATCAAGGAGTTGGTCGTTAAGTAATGTGAGCCAGTGGTAAAAACGTCGCCATTTTGTTCGCCTGTTCTTGAATGATCCAGCATATGAAAAACCGCATACTCGTGTTGGGTTGGTTGTTGATCGCAGTCAGCGTTGCAACGGCCAGCCCACCTCAAGGGTATTACGATGCTACGCAGGGATTGAGCGGTCAAGCGCTGAAGACGGCATTGTACAATACCATCAAAGGACATACGGAATTGTCATACAGTGACCTGTGGACAGCCTTTCAAAAAACGGACAAACGACCTGACGGCAAGGTTTGGGACATCTATTCCAATATCACCAACTATGTGTTTGGGGATGATCAGGACAGGGGCAGTGGTGGCACTAGTGAAAACCAGTTTTACAACAGGGAGCATTCGTTTCCCAAAAGCTGGTTTGATGACGGATACCCCATGTACACGGATTTGTTTCACCTGTACCCCTCCGACAAATGGGTCAATGGCAAACGTGGCAACACTCCCTTCGGGACCGTGCAAACAGTTACGGGCACCTCTGCCAACAACTATTCCAAATGGGGCACCTCCACCGAAAGCGGGGCAACCCTGACCGTCTTTGAACCGGCCGATGAGTTGAAGGGCGATATGGCCAGAACGTACTTCTACATGGTGACCCGCTACGAGAATGTGGTGGCATCCTGGAAGAGCAATGCCAATACCGAGATGTTGGCCGGAAACAGCTATCCGGCCTTGAGCAACTGGGGTGTGAAGCTGCTGCTGGCCTGGCACCGCAACGATCCGGTCAGTCCCAAGGAGATCAACCGCAACGAGGTCATATACAGCCAATATCAACACAACCGCAACCCTTACATAGATGAACCCCGTCTGGTGGAATACATTTGGGGTGACTCCATTGGTTACGCCTTTTTGCCGACCGGCTCGGTGGGCTTGGAGCGACCGATGGATGACAATCGTCCAAAGGCCTATTGCAGCGATTGTTGCTGGTGGGTAACCGCTAAAGCAGGTCAACGTTTGCAGGTATTTGACCTTCTCGGACGCCGATTGCTTGCGACTACACTGATGAACAATCCTTACAGATTGGATATTCCTCAAACCGGATACCTTCTTCTGATGATCGGTACAACGCCCCTTTATATCGTGAAAGACAATTAAATGTGCCTTGACGGCTCTTTTGTGTTAATTGGATGGATGTAACTGTTTTTTAGGAATTTTGTCACAACACATCACTGTATATTTATTTATTATTGTGTACTTTTGGATTTGGATTTACTGGGTGTCTCATCTAAAAACAAGTGTCTATGAAAAATGCTACTCTACGTTTTAAAAAATGGCTGGTCGTCACAGCCGGCCTGCTTTTTATGGCTTCCGGCGCTTCGGCTGCCACCTTACTTTCGGAAACTTTTGCCACTTCATTAGGAAGTTTCACCCCTGTTTCAGTAAAGGGTGACCAAGTTTGGGCCTGGTCATCTTTCAGTGGCACCGGCTTTGCCAAGATATCGGGCTATGCCAGTGCTCCTAAGTTGAACGAAGACTGGTTGGTGTCTCCTTCTATGGACTTCTCCGATGTCCAGAAAGCCAACCTGAGTTTTCAGAATTGCCATAAATACGGCTTGTATCCCACCTGGAACTTGACACTGTGGGTCACCGATAGTTACACAGGTGGTGACATTGACTCCTCCAAGTGGACGAAGTTTGATTTCACCTATGGTACTGGCAATGATTACAATTTTGTCAGCTCGGGTTTGATAGCCCTTGATGCCTATGCTGGTAAGGAAAATGTACGCTTTGCTTTCCGTTACAAATCCGACTCTGCAGCCATTAACGATGCTGCCACTTGGGAAATCAAGGATGTGCTGGTCGAATCAGTGGTTGATGAACCCGTTGTTCAACCCACCATAGTTTTGAGCGAAAACTTTGACAAATTCACTAAAGGAACCTTGAATTCTCCCGATGGTACAGACGTGGGCACTACGATGGATACGTACACCCAGACAACAGGATGGAGTGGAACCAAAGTCAATCAAGCCGGAGGTGTCGTCAAATTGGGTTCTTCTTCGGGGTTGGGGACGATTGTTACGCCGTCCATGGATTTGTCAAAAGACGGTGGTAAGTTCTATGTATCCTTCAAGGCTGCAGCCTGGAGGAACGACAGTCCCACAATAAAACTGTTAGTCAACGGAGTGGAAGCCACCACCGTATCTGGCTTGCCTATTGATACACCCTATGTATTGGTATCATATGGCCCCGTTGAGGTGACTGGTGGGACATCCCAAACGGTTCTTACCATTGCTGGTAACCAAGCTTCCAAAGGACGTTTCTTCCTTGATAGTTTAGTGATCTCACAACGTCAGATTGCCAGCAACACTCCCGTTGCCGCACTGACCGGTGCTGCTTTTGATGCCGAAGTCGGTGCTACGGTTTCCAAGCAACTGACCCTTACCGGTACCAATCTGACCGGTAATCTGACCGTTGCACTGGTCAATACCGTCGGTACAGCCTTCAATACCAAGATTACCTCCGTACCCGCCGCAGATGTCATCGACTCAGCCGGTTATGAACTCCAGGTCAATTATGTGCCTACCGCTGTCGGTAATGATACCGCTGTTATCACCATTTCTGGTGGCGGATTGGCCGAAGCCATCACCGCTACAGTGACGGGTAAAGCCTGGCAAGCCGTTGAAGTAGCCGACCTGGGTGCTTTGCGTGCTGCTTATGATGCTGCCCCCACCGATGAAACCACGATCTACCGCGTTACCGGCGAAGCAATCATGAGCTTCAAACACAGTTCAGGAAACTCCAAGTACTTCCAGGATAGCAAGGGTGGTGTGTTGATTTACGACACCAAGGGTTTGATTACAACTGACCTAAACGTAGGCGATGGCGTTAAGAACCTGACGGGAACCTTTGATACCTACGGCGGTGTGATGGAACTCATTCCTGTGAAGAATGCCACTGTCAACAGCTCAAACAATACCCTGACTCCTGTCGAATTGACCATAGCTGAGTACAAGGCTAATAAGGATAAGTACGAATCCATGCTGATCCGTCTCAACCAATTGACCAACGTCAGTGGAAAAACAACCTGGGGTACAGCCAAAACCAATTTCAACTTCACCGATGGCAAGGACACCCTTGTGTTGCGTACGAACTATACAGGCTTGGATTACATGACAGCCGAGACCAACATCCCCGTTGGTGCCGTTAATTATGTCGCCCTGGCCCTTGAATATAACGGTACTGTTCAATTCTTCCCGCGCAGCCTGACTGACATCAATGTCACCACGGCACTGCCCAAACGTCCAGCTGCTCAAGCTTCGCTGAACGTCTTTGGTAGCAACGGTCAATTGACGGTAGTAGCCAAACAAGGCCAGGTCATCGAGGTGTACAACGTGCTCGGTCGCAAGGTGACCACCGTTGTCGCACACGAAGGCAACAACAACCTATCGCTGACACCAAGCCAGTTGTACCTGGTACGCGTTGGCAAAACAACGACTAAGATCGTTCTTTAACCACTCATTCACGGCCATCCGTTTAGTTCGCTAAACGGATGGCTTTTTTATGCTCACTATGTTCCATTATCGCTCCTTTTGCCTCCTGGTGTGTGTTGTTTGGTTGTCCGTTACTTTACAAGCGGCCAACCCCAACGGCTATTACGACGTCCTCAACGGCAAAAAGAGCGAAGCCCTCAAGACAACTCTCTCCAACCTGCTGCTCAACCATACCGTTCACGATTACGCCAGCTTGTGGACGTTCTTCAAAACCACCGATGTGAGGGACGACGGCAGTATCTGGGACATGTATTCAAACGTGGTACGTACCAGTAGTTGGGGCATGAACCGCGAACACGCCTTTCCCAAAAGCTGGTGGGGTGGGGATGTGAATGCCGCCTATACTGACATCAATCACCTGTATCCATCGGATGGCGATGCCAACATGGCCAAAAGCAACTACCCCCTGGGTATGGTTGGAAACACAACCTTCGACAATGGTGTTACCCGCGTTGGGCGAAACATCTTTCCTGGCTATGGTACCGATGCCATGGTCTTTGAACCGGACGATGCCTACAAAGGCGACTTTGCCCGTACCTACTTTTACATGGTGACCTGCTACCAAAACTTGAACTGGCGGTACACCTATATGGTCGATCAAAACACGTATCCCACGCTCAAACCCTGGGCCATCCAGTTGTTGATGGGTTGGCACCGACAGGATCCTGTCAGCACCAAAGAGACCAACCGCAACGAAGCGGTGTTCAAAATTCAAAACAACCGCAACCCCTTCATTGATTACCCCGAGTTGGCTGAGTACTTGTGGGGGGCATCCGCCGGTCAAACCTTCACACTCGATGTGGCCAGTAAACCTGTCCTGTCTACGCCAACCAACGAGACGGAGCTGGTTTTCGGTCCCACCATTGTAGGAAATGTCCGTCAACGCACGCTTTATGTGAAAGGCGTTTCCCTGAATGCGCCCCTCTCTGTTTTAATTGAACAAGTGGACGATTATGCCCAATTCCAGTCAGCCGTCAAGGAGATTTCGGCCGCACAGGGCAACAGTGGGTATCAACTAAGCCTGACTTACCAACCGAGCCAAGCCGGTGATCACACAGCTTCGCTGATTATTTACGACGGCGGTATTCAAGGCAGCGTAAAGGTGAACATAAACGCCAAAGGCATTCCCGTTGACAGCCTGCTTCCACCTCAGGTCATGCCGGCTACCAACTTGAGTGCTACTGGTTTTACAGCCCATTGGCAGCCATCGTCCTATGCCGAACATTACCGACTGAATGTTTATTCCCTAGAGGGCGCTACCCTGAACCTGGTCAACGTGCTGGACTCCCTACCTGAAACCGAAGGTGAGGTGGATGGCTTGACCCCTGGACAAACATATGTCTATACTCTTCAGTCCCGTAACGATGGCTACCTGAGTGCACCCTCGGCTGAAATGCCGGTCACCTTACTCTCAAGCGTACAGCGTCCTGTAAGTGCTGCCCATGTCAGCCTTTATACGGCTCCCAATACGCTGTATTTCCAGGCACCTGTCAGTGGTGAGGTCATTACCGTTTACTCCTTAACCGGTCAACGTGTGACCCGCTGTCTGTCAACCGCTCATTTGCAGGTGTTGCCCGGTCTGTCTCCTGGTCTTTATCTGCTGCAATACAACGGAATGAGCCAAAAATTCAGGATAACAGACTAAGAAAACCTTGAAATAATACACGTCGGATAAAAAAATGCCTAGTACCTTGTAAAAAATTACTACTATGTATTGCAAGGAACTATATTTTGCATATCTTTGTCGCAAATTCAAAAGGCATGGATATCGAAAACATCAAATCGCAGATGCGCAAAGGCTTTTTGGAGTATTGTACGTTGCTGATTGTCCGTAAACGACCCTCGTACACCTCCGACATCATTGAAGGCCTGAAAAGCGCCCACCTCATCGTGGTGGAAGGGACCTTGTATCCCTTGTTGACCCGTTTGAAAAACGACGGGTTGTTGTCCTACGAATGGGTTGAATCAACCCAGGGCCCTCCCCGCAAATATTTTTCCCTCACTGAAGAAGGTGCTGCCAATCTGCAGGAATTGGAAGCCGCCTGGAAAGAATTGTCAGGCGCCATCAATCACCTGAACGACTGATACACAGCAAGAAAACGATTAAACCAACATAAGATGAAAAAAACCTTGAGTGTCAATTTAGGCGGAACGGTCTTTCATATAGACGAGGACGCTTATGCTTCATTGACGTCGTATCTTAACGAGGTAAAGCACCACCTGGGCGATGAAGCATCGGCCGAAGAAGTGCTCAACGATATCGAACACCGCATGAGCGAATTGTTCAACGAATGGATGCAAGGCCGCCGGGAAGTGGTGACATTGACCGACGTCAAGAAGGTGATTGATATCCTCGGACGCCCCGAGCAATACGACAACACGTCCGACAATGCCTCGGACAATATGTCCGGTAGCACCGGTTCGCCAAGGAACGATGAGCATGGCTCTACCCGTTTTGAACAGCGTCGACGTAAGTTGTACAGGGATCCAGAAGGTGCTGTCCTGGGTGGTGTGACCACCGGTTTGTCCAAGTTCTTTGGCGTCAGTGAGGTCTTCTTCCGGTTGGGATTTATTTTGCTGTCCTTCTTTGGTTTGACAGGTGTATGGATGTATATCATCTGCTGGATTGTGATTCCTGAGGCTATTACAGCCTCGCAACGCCTGGAAATGGAAGGCGAAGACGTGACCATCGACAACATCGAAAAGAAGGTCAAGGAAGAGTTTGATAAAGCCAGAGGCAGGGTTAGCAACCTGGTGGACAACTCTCACATCGAACAAAATGCCAGAAGCATCGGCCACGGTTTGGGTCGCTTTTTTGTCATCCTGGCCAAGGGTATTGTTGGCCTTATCAGTGGCATTATCGGGCTGGTTGGTTTCATTCTGCTGATGGTTCTACTGTTCGTCCTCATTACCATGGCCACCGGCAGCGTGACATTTATGAGCGATTGGTTTGTCGGGTTCTATCCCATGGAGCAACTCATGGCTCAACCGTCCATCGCCGTTTGGGTTACCCTGGGTTTGATCCTTGTGATAGCCATTCCCTTCATCAGCTTGTTTGTCTTGCTATTCGGTCGGTCACTTAACTTGAAACCGACACCTAAATGGCTTTCATGGACAGCGCTCATCCTATGGTTGGCCGGTATTGCATTTATCATCTTTGCCGGTTTGGGCTTTTTTTCCCACTATGGCGCTTGGTGCATGTAGTTGTTGGATTAAATTTACATCAAATAGTTGGCTGAACTGTGCTGTCCTGTTATGAGTTGCAGGACAAGATAATGGCTCCTACAGGCTTTAAAATGTCACTAACTGCCACCGATTGACGAATACACCGGCCTTGATGAAGGTCGGTGTTTCTTTTAATGGACCGGAAACCTGTTTGTAAGTGTTGGTTTATAATTCTATTTTTGGCTAAGCATTGTACGTCAAGCATAACCGACCTTAACCATGAACCACCAGCAGCCGGACTCTATTCGGCGACTAAGGCTGAAGGCAGAAGAAATTCGCAGGCGATGCCTGCAAGTGATTTTTAACGCCAAAGCCGGTCACACAGGAGGCTCCCTTTCAGCCACCGACATCCTGACCGTCCTGTACTTCCATGCCATGCGCTACCGCAGCGACCAACCCGATTGGCCGGATAGAGATCGTTTCATCCTCAGCAAAGGACATAGCGTAGAAAGCTTTTATTGCACATTGGCGAAGGCCAACTTCTTTCCGGATAGTTGGTTGGATACGTATGGAACTTTCCAATCCATATTGGCAGGCCATCCCACCCGAAAAGTACCTGGCATTGAGTTGAACAGTGGCGCTCTCGGCCATGGCTTATCGGTGGGTGTGGGCATGGCGTTGGCAGCAAAAATGGATGCCAAATCCTACCGGACCTTTGTCCTGATGGGCGATGGCGAGCAGGGTGAAGGCTCTGTGTACGAAGCCGCCATGACAGCCTCACACTACCACTTGGACAACCTGATTGCCTTCATCGACAGAAACGGTTTGCAAATCAGCGGTCCCACCGAATCGGTTATGACCCTGGAACCCATGCGCCAGCGTTGGGAAAGCCTGGGATGGGATGTGAAAGAAGTGGATGGCAATGACATGGCCGCCCTGGTTGATTGCCTGGACAATTGGCAGCCGGTTGGTAAGCCCACCATGATCATTGCCCATACGACCAAGGGTAAGGGCGTTTCCTACATGGAAAATGTTGCCAGCTGGCATCACGGCGTACCGACCAACGAACAATTGGCCTTGGCACTCTCTGAGATAGACGCCAGGATACAAACCTTAACGGAGAAACCATGACCCAGACCATACCATGCCGCAAGGCCTTTACCGATGCATTGCTGGCCAATGCCAGGCTTGACAGGGATATCATCGCTGTTTCCACCGATGCCAGAGGTTCGGTTACCCTGACCGACTTTGCCAAGGAATTGCCTCAACAGTTTGTCGAAATCGGCATTGCCGAGCAAAACGCCGTTGGTGTGTCCGCCGGTTTGGCTTCGGCGGGAAAGAAGGTCTTTGTCTGTGGACCAGCCTGTTTTTACGTGGCCAGATCCCTGGAACAAGTTAAGGTCGATGTGGCGTATTCAGGATTCAATGTAGCCATTCTTGGTGTCAGCGGAGGTGTCAGCTACGGCGCCTTGGGAGCCACCCACCACAGCCTCCACGACCTGGCCGTTTTGCGGACGTTCCCTGGTCTAAGCGTGGAGTTGCCCTGCGATATATACCAGACCAGACAGCTCGTCGATGACCTGTTGAAGCACCCAAGACCTGTATACATCAGGGTGGGGCGTAATCCTGTGCCCGATGTGTACAATTCAACCAATGCACCTTATGAGTTCGGAAAAGCTAACCGTCTTCTGGATGGCGATGCCTTGACGCTGATCGGGACCGGAGAGACCGTCTGGCATTGTCTGGAAGCCGGTAAGCAATTGGCAGCCATGGGTATAAAGGCCAGGGTGCTCGATATGCACACCATTAAACCATTGGATGTGGAAGCCATCGTCAATGCTGCCAGGGAAACCGGGCGCTTGCTGACCGTGGAAGAACATAGTATCTTTGGCGGCTTGGGAGCTGCCGTAGCCGAGGTTGTTGTCCAGCAGGCACCGGTGCCTATGAAGCTGGTTGGCATTCCGGATGAAAACGCGGCGACGGGTAGTTCCACCCAACTCTTTCGTCATTACGGGCTTGATGCAGAAAGTCTTGTCAAGACCGTTGTCGATTGGATAAACCTTTGAAACAAATCAAACATGTCCTATACACTAGCCATAGATCAGAGCACATCGGCCACCAAGGTCCTACTTTTTGATGACAAAGAAACGCTCACCGCACAATCTGCTGTTGAGCATGAACAGTATTACCCCGAACCTGGATGGGTGGAACACGACCCTGTGGAAATCCTGCGCAATCTGGACGCCGCCATAAGAGAACTACTTTTTTCGACCAATGTACTGGCAAACGAAATTACCTCCGTTGCCATAACCAACCAGCGGGAAACCGTGGTGGTTTGGAACAAGGAAACCGGATTGCCTGTGTACAACGCCGTGGTTTGGCAATGCCAACGAGGATCTGCACTTTGCAACAACCTTAGACAAGCTGGTCACAACGACATGGTCAGGGCCAAGACTGGTCTTATGTTGGATCCCTATTTTTCGGCAAGTGGGGTGAGCTGGCTCCTCAATCAGGTGCCAGGAGTCAGGGAGCAAGCCAATGAAGGGCTCTTGTTGATGGGAACCATGGATACCTGGCTGATGTGGAACCTGACCGACCGTCGGGTACATGCCACCGATGTCACCAATGCCTCGCGTACGCTGTTGTTCAACATTCACACCCTCGATTGGGACAGCGAACTGTTGAATCTGTTCAATATTCCTCTCAACATGTTGCCAGAAGTCAGGCCTTGTGATGTCGTCTATGGAGAAACCAACCTTAACGGGTTGTTGGATCATTTCATCCCCATAGCCGGGGTGATGGGCGATTCTCACGGAGCCTTGGTTGGCCAGCTTTGTGTGGAAGCCGGTATGGGTAAAGCGACAGTAGGTACAGGGTCGTCCGTAATGGTCAACATTGGTCCGGAACCCCTGGCACCTTCCGATGGACTGGTGACCTCCGTGGGTTTCGCAGCCTTGGGTGAGGTTTACTATGCCTATGAGGGCAATATCCACTGCACGGGCGACACCTTGCAATGGCTTACCCACGACATGGGCATGCTCTCCGATCCTTCTGAAAGTGAGGTGCTGGCTACTGCCATTTCTGATAATAAGGGTGTTTACCTGGTGCCAGCTTTTACAGGCCTGGGTGCCCCCTGGTGGAACAACGAAGCCAGGGCCATCTTGTGTGGCATGGATAGGGGGACCAATAAACGCCACATTGCCAGGGCAGCCCTGGAGGCCATCGCCTATCAGATCAAGGACCTGGTAGATGTGATGGTGGCCAACGCCGGATTGTCCCTTAAAGAATTGAGGGTAGATGGGGGAGCCGTGTGCAATGCCTTTCTGCTACAGTTCCAGGCCGATATGCTCAACGTACCTGTCAGACGTAGTGCCATCAAAGAGGCGTCGGCCTATGGCGCTGTTCTGATGAATGCCCTGGCGTTGGGGCGACGGCAAAGTTTGCAACCGCTACTCACGATGACTTCAAACCGTCAACTGGTGAGACCCACAATGAAAGCGCAGGACCGAGAACGAAATTATGCCGGTTGGCGCAAGGCGGTATCGCTGATCAACCCCTAGCCACCCACGGAAGAACACACATTAACATCTAATACCATGCCTTACAAACACACCTTGACCTTCGGTATCATCATTGGTACCCGCAATTACTTCAACTCTGCCTTAGCTGAGGATGTCAGGGCTACTTTACTGAAGACCTTGACAGACAAAGGTTACCAGTATGTTGTCCTTGATCCGGCAGAAACACCCACCGGTTCCATCGAAACCAGGGAGGATGCAAAAAAATGCGCCGCCTTGTTCAGGGCTCACAAAGACCAGATAGACGGCATCATCGTCTCTTTACCCAATTTCGGATTCGAGATTGGTATCATCAACGCCATCAGCCTGTCTGAGTTGAACGTGCCGGTGCTGGTACAAGCCTGTGACGATGAAAACGACAAAGTGACCCTGGATAAACGCAGAGACGCCTTCTGCGGCAAACTGTCTGTCTGCAACAACCTGTATCAGTACAACATTCCGTTCACGGACACGACGTTTCACACCTATTCCATCCACAGTGATACGCTCAAGCAGGATTTGGATTATTTTGCCGCCGTATGTAGGGTGGTGAATGGATTGCGCAAGGCTCGCATTGGTGCCATCGGTGCCAGGCCGGCCGGTTTCCAGACCTGCAGGGCCAGTGAGAAAATCCTGCAAGCCACCGGTATTACGGTGGTTCCTGTCGACCTGTCTGAAATCCTGGGCGCCGCTGGTAAATTGGATAAAACTTCGCCAAGGCTTAAGGAACGCCTTGATGCCATCAGAGCCTACGCAAAAGTGCCTGCAGCCTATGCAGACAAGTTGGCCCTGCAAGCCGCTTTCGGTCTTGCCGTTGATGATTGGGTGGCCGAAAACGAGATCGATGCTACAGCCGTCCAATGTTGGGATTCCCTGGAAAAAAATTATGGTTGCGCTGCTTGCGTGAGCATGAGCATGATGGGCGAACAGCTTAAACCCAGTGCCTGTGAAGTGGACATTGCCGGTGCCGTTTCCATGTACACCCTCATGCTGGCATCAGGCACGCCTCCTGCCTTGCTGGACTGGAACAACAACTTTGCCGAAGATAGGAACAAATGTGTGTGCACCCATTGTGGCAATTTCCCGAAAAGTTTTGTGCAAAATGAATTGGAACTCGGTACCTTGGGCGTATTGGGTAGCGTGCTTGGCAGTACCAACACCTTTGGCGCCGTGAAAGGGAAAGTCACCCAAGGGCCTTTCACCTTCTTCCGCATCTCCACCGACGACAACTTTGGCCTGATCAAGTCTTATTTGGGTGAAGGTCGTTTCACCAACGATCCTTACGGTATGGATGGTTGCATCGCCGTTACGGAGGTTGACAACCTGCAAAAGCTCCTCAAATACATGTGCAAGAACGGCTTCGAGCACCATGTCGCCATGACGAGAGGCAGTGTTTCCGCCATTATTGAAGAGGCAGTGAGCAGTTATCTGGGATGGGAAATGTACGTTCACCATTAAATACCGACGACCATGCAACATTTTTTGAGAGACAGCCTGCTGTTGGCTTTTGGTTTGTTAGTCCTTGTTGGCTGTACCACGAGTAAAAAACAAGCGAAAGACAAGGTCGCTGTGGTAATATCCACCCTCAACAATCCCTGGTTTGTCGTGTTGGGCGAGACAGCCATTGAAAAAGCCAGGGAATTGGGCTATGAGGCCGTGCTTTTTGATTCACAGAACAATCCCTCCAAAGAGACGGAGCATTTTGATAACATCCTGGCTTCCGACTACAAAGCCATTTTGTTTAATCCCACCGATGCCAATGGCTCCATCGTCAATGTGCGGGCGGCCAAGGCTGCCGGTGTCCCGGTTTTCTGTATGGACAGGGAAATAAACGACACAGAATGTGCCACAGTCCAGATTCTTTCCGATAATTATTCGGGTTGCGTAGCCCTCGGGCAAGCGTTTGTGGCCAATTTAAATGGGAAGGGTACGTACGTCGAATTGTTGGGCCTGGTGGGTGACAACAACACCTGGAACCGGTCCAAGGGCTTTCACAGTGTGGTTGATCAATACCCTGACATTACGATGCTGGCTCAGCAAAGCGCCGATTTCGACCGGAACAAGGCTATGGAAGTGACCGAATCCATGTTGCAGGCTCATCCAACAGTCAATGCCATCTTCTGTGGCAACGACGCCATGGCCATGGGCGCTTACCAGGCTGTATTGGCTGCCGGTAAAGCTGCCGATGTACAGATTTATGGATTTGACGGTGCTGACGATGTGATTCAGGCCATCAAGGAAGGCAAGATCAAGGCTACCGGTATGCAATTTCCCAAAACCATGGCCAACACCGCCGCCATGCTGGCTGATAAGTACCTGAAAGGTCAACGTGATTTTCAGCAGAAAATGCCGGTGGCTGTCGACCTGGTGACTGCCGAAAACGTGGATGCTTACGGATCGTACGGAAAAAAGGAAACTCACTGAGTAACCCCTGCGCATGATTGCGTATCAACACCTTATTCGTATGGCCTGGAAACGCCCCCTGAAAATCCTCCTATTGGTTATCGTAGGCTTGATTGCGCTGCGGTTGGCCTTCTATATCGAACCCTTGGATAAACACAGGGAAGCCCTTTTGTTGGAAACCTTTAGCCCTGAACAGCTGGTGACATACCATTGGGACAAAGACCTGAACCAGACGCTCGATAAAGCCTTGCCCATCGAACAGATAGCCGCCTTGACACCAGAAGATGGCCTTGTGACCGACATTGGGGGTAAGGTACACTATCTGCTCAAGGGAACATCCACGATTACAGGATTGACCGACCAATTCATCGTGCTGGCCTTACCCGATAACCGACAAGGTCGATTGCCTGTGAAGCATCTTTTCGGCAACACGGCAGTCGCTTCAACGGGTTGGTTTCAAGCCAACGATTTTGCCAACACCATGGATTACAACGCTGCTTCAGCCAGTTTAAACAAGCGACTGCTAGAAAAGGTGGTACAACCATTGCTGGACTGCCTTTGCGTGGGCGATCGCCTGGTTTGGGTGGGCGCTGTGGCGCTTGATCCAGGTCAATCCCTGTCCGCAACACTCGATATTGTCCCCTTCAGTCTGGTCAAAACAGCCGACTCCACGTCCCCCCAGTAACTCATTAGCCCCCTTGCTCATGTCAGAAACCCTGTTGCTTGAAGCCGTTGCCGTGACCAAACGCTTTCCCGGCGTGTTGGCCCTCGACGGGGTCGATTTCAAGGTTAGAGCCGGGGCTGTCAACGCCTTGGTGGGAGAGAATGGTGCCGGCAAGTCTACCTTGATGAACATCCTTTCCGGGGTGTATGCCGATTATGAGGGCACGTTGAAAAGACAGGGCCAACCGGTGCGATTCGCTCAGGTGGCCGAGGCTCAACAGGCAGGTATTGCCATGATACACCAGGAGCTCAATCTGGTTCCACACATGACAGTCGCCGAAAATATTTTCCTGGGCAGGGAACCTCTCAATGCGACTGGTTTGATCGATTACCCGACGATGAAGGCCAACGCCAAGGGACTGCTTGACCGCTTACAGTTTGATGCCAGCCCCGATTCACTGGTGGCCGACCTTAGGGTGGGGCAGCAGCAGCTCGTGGAGATAGCCAAGGCTTTATCCAAAAACGCTCAGGTCCTCATTATGGACGAACCTACCTCCTCGCTATCTGAAAAGGAAGTAGAGTTGTTGTTCGACCTGATATGCAGCCTTAAAGCAGAGGGTAGAGGAATTGTCTATATCACCCACAAGATGGATGAAATCCGTTTGTTGGCCGATTATGTCACTGTATTCAGGGACGGTCGTTTTGTGCATGAAGGCACAGCCGACAGCCTCTGTCTGGCCGACCTGGTCAGGTACATGGTAGGTAGGGACACCAAGGATTTTTTTGTCAAGACCCAACACGCCATAGGACCCGAACGATTGTCGGTAGAGGGACTTAGCCTGGAAGATGCGGCTCATCCCGGACAGTTTATCCTGCAGGATATATCATTTTCCGTTTCTTCATCGGAGGTGTTGGGTATCTATGGTCTCATGGGGGCTGGACGGACAGAATTGTTGGAAGCGCTTTTCGGCGTTCACGGAAAACGAGTGAAGGGTGCGATTAGTATTGATGGACAGCCTGTTGCCATCAGGACGCCAAAAGAAGCCATCCATCACGGGTTGGCATTGATCCCTGAAGATAGGAAGCGGGACGGCCTGGTGCTAGGCATGACGTTGGAACAAAACACCAGTCTGGCTTCCCTGTGGCAATTTCTCACCTATGGACTGTTGAGCCAACGCAAGGAACATAAAGAAGCCGAGTCGTACAGGAATAGCCTTCACATCAAATCGCATTCTTGCTGTCAGCAGGCTGGCCAGCTTAGTGGGGGTAACCAGCAGAAAGTGGTGCTTTCCAAGTGGTTGCTTACCCATCCCCGTATATTATTGCTGGATGAGCCCACCCGGGGCATCGACATCAGTGCCAAAAACGACATTTATGCATTGATGGATAAACTGGCCGGTGAAGGGATGGCCATCATTGTGG
This sequence comes from Bacteroidales bacterium, assembly GCA_012718945.1. Taxonomy (GTDB): domain Bacteria; phylum Bacteroidota; class Bacteroidia; order Bacteroidales; family UBA1402; genus UBA8389. The sequence continues at coordinate 51,950 of JAAYBL010000144.1, read as the reverse complement.
TATCCAGCGAACTGCCCGAGATCATGGCCATTTCCGACCGTATCCTGACCCTTTGCGAAGGTCGACTGACAGCCACGTTCGATAAAGACGCTTTTTCAGAAGAAGCCATCCTGAAAGCCGCTTTGCCGGGTTGCAAGGAGGGAGATGTCCCACGATAATCAACTAACCATGAATACACTTATCCTGAAAAAAACCGTTGGACAACCCATCATCAAACCCCTGTTGGCGTTGTTGATCATGATGGTGGCCATGACGTTTCTGTCGGACAACTTTGCCACAACCGACAATTTCTTTAATGTCATGCGCCAGGTATCCGTCAATCTCTGCATCTCAGTAGGGATGACCCTGGTTATCCTCACAGGCGGTATTGACCTCTCTGTTGGCTCTGTGCTGGCATTGAGTGGAGCTGTGGCGGCTGGGTTGATGAAAGACGGTCTGGTGCTGGAAGGAATGGGCGTATACGTCGGTTTCACGTTTTGGGGAGCTATCCTGGCAGCCCTACTGGTCGGTGGATTGTTGGGCGCGTTCAATGGCTGGATGATTACCCGTTTCAAGTTGCCGCCGTTTGTGGCCACCTTGGGTATGTTGACCATAGCCAGAGGTTTGACCATGCTGTACACCAATGGATTTCCTTTGACCGGTTTGGGTAAAGGCTTCGCTTATCTGGGTACGGGTTGGTTGCTGGGCGTGCCAATGCCGGTGTGGGTGGCCGGTCTGGTGGTGGTATTCTTTGCTTTTTACATGAAGAAGACCAGGACAGGGCGTTACATGTATGCCATTGGGGGCAACGAAAAAGCCAGCCTCTTGTCGGGTATCAATGTCAATAAAGTGCTCTTGCTGGTCTATACGTTGGCTGGGGTGTTGGCAGCTGTGGCTGGTTTGCTGGTGACAGCCCGCCTTGATTCGGCTCAGCCCAACGCCGGAAGTGGGTATGAATTGGATGCCATTGCCGCTGTCGTCATCGGGGGTACTTCCATGAGTGGGGGTAAGGGCTCAATTGCCGGTACGGTGGTGGGGGCCTTGATTATCGGCGTGCTCAACAATGGCCTGGTGCTCCTGGATGTATCACCCTTTTGGCAACAGGTCATCAAGGGCTTCGTTATCATAGGTGCCGTGGTACTTGACAAGTACAGCAGCCGTAAATAAATCAGGCTATTTCTTCTATCTGCACCAGTCCGTTGACCACAGCATGGATGGTCCAACTCGACAAAGACTTGGAGCCTAGCTTCTTGGCTATGTTCTTACGGTGAAAGACGATGGTGGTCACCTCTACATGAAATTGATCGGCCATTTCCTTGTTTTGAAATCCCAGTACGGCTTTTCGCAACACGTCCTTTTCCCGTCGCGTGAGCTCGGTATCCGGGCAGACGCGGTCCGGGTGGCGGTGACCTTGTTCGCCATGGCCCTGATTGTGGACGGCCAGGAGGTGTTTGAGAAAGGAGGATTCGGTCGATGTGACATCCAGGGTTCTGAACCCATGAAGGCTGACGGCGTTTCCTTGAATCAAAGCGATGACCTTGTCTGCCAATGGCAGAAAGTATTCATAACAGGCAAATAGTTGGCTGCTAGCCACGAAATAGTGGACGGTATGTCCTGGGGGCAAGACCTGCAGCACTTCCAGGTTTTGGCAGATTACAACAGATATTCCGGGAGCAACAGTTTCCAACATGCCTTTTAATCCGATGGCGGACAGAATGTTGCCATCGACGATGATGATTCGGGGCTTGGAGGGTTGGGCTACCATGATTGGCAAAGATACGTTAAATAATCGGGTCCGAAAAAACCCTCACAAATGGTAGTTGATACCCTAATGACAGCTAGTTACCTTTGCACCCGATTATGAAAAGGACGATAGTTTTTTTTGTGGCATTAGCGTGCACGGCCTTCACCAGTGTTAAAGCGGCGATGGCCGACACCACCGTGCTATTGGATGCCGTGGAGGTATCGGGCAAACTATCATCAGGCCCCTCGCAAGTGGCAAAAACAACGTTTCAGGCTACCCGGTTGTTTAATGAACAACTCAACGTGCTTAAAGATGTGAGTGTGATGGTTCCCAATCTTTACCTGCCTGATTATGGATCAAGAATGACGTCCGCCACGTATGTCAGAGGCTTGGGCGCGCGGATGGACCAGCCGGTATTGGGTCTGTTGGTCGATGGATTACCGGTGTTCAACAAGAACGTATTTGATGGCAGGGTGGGCGACCTGGTGGGTATCACTGTGCTAAGAGGACCTCAAAGTACCTTGTTCGGGCGCAACACCATGGGTGGGGTCATCAGCCTGCAAACCCTGTCTCCCAGAAATTACCAGGGCACCAGAGTGAGGTTGGGCTATGCCAACGCGCAGACCCTCGATGCGCAGGTATCTCATTATAGTCAACTTGACGCATTGCATTATTTGTCGGTCTCCGGTTACGGCGGTCGTTCTGATGGACTGTTTACCAACACCTATGATAACCGTTCGTGCGATGCTTACGTAGAAGGAGGGGGGCGCTTCAGACTGGAGCGGGTTGAGGCAAAAAAGGAATGGGTCAACAATTTCTCCTTCAGTTGGTTGGATCAGACAGGCTACCCCTATCGTCAATGGGACAACAGTCAATTGGCCCCCATCCGCTACAATGAGGTGGCCAATTACCGACGTCTGGCCCTCAACGAGGGTTTTACGGCGGCCTGGCAACTGGATGATCACCGTTTGACCAGTGCCACGACGTATCAATTTACGTCAGACCGGATGCGCCTTGATCAGGATTTCACCGCGTTTGATTATTTCACTATCCTGCAGGGACAGCAAGACCACCTGCTGAACGAAGATATCACGCTGGTGTCTGGTCGACGCAGTCAGTGGGAAAAATTGACCGGGCTTAACTTGTTTCTACGACACCTGACCACCACGGCACCTGTTACATTCAAGCGCTATGGCATAGAGCAATTGATACTCGCCAATGCCAACAGAGGACTTCAGCAATCGATGCCTGGGGCCGAAATTCAGATCAGTGATTCCTCGTTTGTTTTGGCCAGTGATTTTATCCAACCCTCTCTTGGTGCCGCATTGTATCATCAAAGCACCTTCAAGCGAGGTGATTGGGTTTTTACGGCTGGGATGAGGCTGGATATGGAGTTGGCTCACTTGCAGTATGCCAATGCCTCGGCCTTGCATTACCGGTTTACCATGACCATGCCCAACTATAAGCGTTTGGAAACAGCGATGGATGGTAACGAAACGCTGGCGTTTTTGGAATGGTTGCCCAGTTTGGCGGCCACCTGGTTTCCTTCTCCCAGTCTGCATGTGTCAGCATCGATATCCAAGGGTTTCAAGGCCGGAGGTTTTAATACCCAACTGTTTTCAGATATTCTGAAAAATGAATTGACCGGCGACCTGATGAGCGATTTGGGCGTGTATGTTGATGGGGTGGGGGCTTCGTATGACGTGGCTGATGTCGTGACCTACAAGCCTGAACACAGCTGGAACTATGAACTGAAGGTTGAGGCTAAGCCCCTCAAGGGATGGAGCCTGACAGCCACCACTTTTTACATTGATTGCACTGACCAGCAGTTGACGGTGTTTCCTGACGGTCAGAACACGGGACGCATGATGACAAATGCCGGTCGTACACGTAGCCTGGGCGCAGAACTGGAAACAGCCTATACCCACGATCTGCGTACCTGGCGCCTTTCGTATGGACATACCGACGCGCGTTTTGTACGCTACAACAATGGTCTCACCGATTACGCTGGTCAACGCATTCCGTTCGCACCCCAGAATACCCTGCATCTCGCTGTCGATCAATCCCTCCCTGTGATGACCGGCTGGCTCGATGGAGTGAACCTTCACCTGGGCTATGGAGGCTGTGGTCCTATTTGGTGGACGGAAGAAAACGACGTGAAACAAGATTTTTACGGATTGCTGGACGCTTCTGTCTCAATGACCCGCCAACGCCTCACCCTTCAGCTTTGGGGTAAAAACTTGACAAATGCCGATTACAATACGTTTTACTTTGTCTCCATGGGGCACGCCTTCCTGCAAAAAGGCAAACCTCTGCAAGCTGGCCTCACCCTGAAATGGCGGTTTGACGCCCAGCCCTGAACGCCCATTCATTTACTTTAATACACTATATTCATGTTTAAGAAAATTACCCTCTTTGCCTCCTTGATGGTCTTTGGCTTTGGCTTCCTGGCTTGTAATGAATCTGATGATAACCTCGATGAAAAGAAAGAGGTGGCTGTTGCCTCCTTTTCAGGTACCTTGTCGGTCGATCAATTGGATTCCACGTTTTACACGACCGAAAATGTCGTGGTGTCCATCGAACCGCTTGTTGACTCAACTAAGACTGGTGCTTACACACGGTTGCGCATGGTGATGCATCAGGTGCGTTTTTCACCCAAAATGCCCCTTTCTCTGGATATGACTGTCAATAATGTGTCATACGTGGCCAATAGTGATGGTTTTGCCTTGAGTGGTGACAGCCTTATGCCCTATGCCATGGGCGGTCCGTTCCCGAGCTTTATTATTACAAACCTTCAGGGTGTTATGACGGATGGTGAATTGACCATGTCAATGAAATGTGGCATGTACCCCCTTACTTATACGGGGAGCCTTGTGGCAGAGCCTTGATGTTTCTCCATACTGATTGCTAGGGCTTTGAATACCACCTCGCTTTGTATCGGTGGTATTTTTTTTGCTTCCAATATTAAAATGGGGTAAAGAAAAAAATAGCCAAAGTGTTGCAAGTGCAAATAAAAGGTTAACTTTGCGGTGAGCTTACGGTGACAATTCCCATACATTGTTGACTGCTTGATCCAATAGGAAACAGTACCGCCTATCCGCGAAAGGAGGGGGATAGCCAAGGGCTCAACCAAACGAAAAACCATTAATGCCATGAAAAACACTGTTTCTTTGATCTTTTTATACCTGCTCTTGCAGGTGTCAGGGTTGGTCTCCCAGGAGGTGGCCGCCCAATCATCGGCTGTCGACAGCCTGCGTTGGACCTGGGAGGTCTCGTCCACCGTGAGTACACAAACCAAGAGCTGTACGCTGGATTTTCAGGACAGCCTCTGGGTGGATTGGGGTGACGGAAACACCGAAATGATCCCTGATACCATGAGCCACAAAGTGATCAGTCACGTATACGCACAACCAGGTAATTACGTCTGTGTGGCTGCTACCAACAACTTGTCTTATTTCAAGGCTGATTCGCGTCGCTTATTGGCGTTGGACCCCACAAAAGCGCCCAGGTTGCTCTACCTTAGTTGTACCAGCAGCCAGTTGACCAGTCTGGATGTGTCGGCCAATACCTTGTTGACAACGCTTTATGTTGGGAAGAATGACCTGAAACTACTCGACGTCTCGGCCAACACGTGTTTGGAAACCTTGACGTGTTCAGAAAATCAATTGCAAAGCCTGGATGTGTCCGGATTGCCCTCTTTGAAAAAACTAACGTGTCATACTAACCCGCTCACCTCCTTAGCCATTCATCCGACGGGTGCCCTTTCCTATCTTTCATGTGGCACCTGTAGTTTAAACACGACCACCCTGGATACATTATTTGAGTCATTGCCCACCTTGACCACACCCTCAACCAGCCAAAACCTGTTGTTTGCCAACAACCCAGGAAGCGAAACTTGTGATCCTTCGTTGGCAGTATCCAAGGGATGGACGCTGGAAAAGGTGGTCACCAAGAGTGTGGTGGCGTTGACAACGACCAGTGTCAAGACAGCCGATACGGCCATGGTGGCGTTAACCTTGTCGAATGTACGACCTGTCGTTGCTTTTGAGGTAGACATACTGTTGCCCGATGGGCTGGTGCTTGATACCCTGAAAACATGTTTGGCAGCTGCCCGCAAGGGGCAACACCTTTTGTCGGTTGCCAAAACCTCGGCTACGACGGGACAGTACAAGGTTATGGCCTATTCCATGACCAGCAAGGACACCCTGAAAGGCAATGAGGGAGCCATTGTCAACCTTTATGTATCAGCCGCAGACACCTTGCGTACGTATACACTCGACTTGAAAAAAGCAGTGCTGGTTGATACGGCAGCCAGCGTGCTTGATGTGAGTTTAAGCGATGGAAAACTGACGGTTCTACCCCGTTACACCCTTGGTGACACCGATGGTGACAACCTGGTCAATGTGACCGATATTGTCTGGTTGGTGGCAGCCATCAATGGCCGTGCACCCATCGGTTTCCAGTCGGCGGCGGCAGATATGGATGACAACGGTCAATTGAACGTGGCCGACATTGTTCGCATTGTTGATGTAATTCATGCAGCTGTTTATTCTCCTTCCATGCCAGCCGGCTATTTGACACCCTCAGCCGCACCTGAAGAACGTTCGACTGCCAGTGCAGCGGCAAATCGGGTAGCCAGCAGTGTCAGGCTCAATCGTGTTTATGAAAGAGCCTCTTCGTTGACAGGCAACCATGTCTATGTGAGGCAGTCTGACAGCGACCCCTATCTTATGCAGTTCTGTCTGGATAATACGGAGGCCGTTCAGGCTTTGCAGGCTGATATTGTCTTGCCAGCTGGTTATGCCCTGACTCCCTCTTCGTTCATGTTGATGACCGAAAGAGTGAAAAGACACGCTGTTTCGTGCATGCCCGTTCAAGGGGCCTCGGGACGTTACCGTTTGGTGCTGTGGTCCATGAGCAACAATCAACTGTTTGAGGGCTCTGAAGGAGCGCTTTTGACATTCAGCATACAGGCTTCGACAGCGGTGAGCAATGGGGTTCCTCCAGCCGAAGACAGTCTTGCTGTGTATGTGGAGGAGGCAGTTTTGACCGGGGGAAACTTGAATACATTGTCCAGTTTGACGTATGAAACATTGCTTTCCTTTCCACAGACGTTCGAAGATAACGCACCAAAAGTCGGTTCTGATGTACCTGGTCAACTATGGGTAAGCGCCAATGATGTGGAAAGCATTCAGGTGTTCACGCCGGATGGTCGGCTGGTGGATGAGGTAAATGGCTTTGGTCTGTCGTTCCAACGGTTGTCGCTTCGGTCTGGCATATATGTGGTGACCATCATGCGCAAAGCGTTCCCTGTTACGCGTCTCAAGGCCGTGGTTAGGTAAGCGGTCAAGTTGTCAGTTTTGTCAGTCTGACCTAGACATATCTGAGTCGTTTTGTCAGTATTTCCTTTATTAATACTGTCTGACTGCGTTTGGCACGAATTTCGCTCGGAGGTTAATGTCGGTCCACGCTGACCGTCAATCAAGCAATCTCGGGGCAACCCGGAAACGATAGTATCACAATCATTAACCCAAAAAGTTTATCGTTATGTCATTAAAACCTCTTTCTGACCGCGTGCTGGTCAAACCGGCCGCCGCAGAACAAAAAACAGCGAGCGGCATCATTATCCCTGATTCTGCCAAGGAAAAGCCCTTGAAAGGCGAAGTTGTGGCCGTAGGCCCTGGCACCAAGGATGAAACGATGCAGGTTGCCGTTGGTGATGTTGTTTTGTATGGCAAATACGCCGGCACCGAAATCGAAGTAAATGGTGAAAAGTTGCTGATCATGCGTCAGTCAGACATTCTTGCAAAATTTTAAAAAAGGAATACAAACATGGCAAAAGAGATTAAATTCAACATGGATGCCCGCGAGCTGCTCAAAAGCGGGGTCGATCAGTTGGCTGATACCGTCAAGGTGACCTTGGGTCCCAAAGGCCGTAACGTCATTATTGAGAAAAAGTTTGGTGCCCCTCACATCACAAAGGATGGGGTATCCGTAGCCAAGGAAATTGAACTGGAAAACCCCTTTGAAAACATGGGAGCCCAGTTGGTTAAGGAAGTCGCTTCCAAAACGGGTGACGATGCCGGTGACGGTACGACCACGGCGACTGTCTTAGCTCAGAGCATTATTCGTGAAGGTCTCAAGAACGTAACGGCAGGTGCCAATCCCATGGATCTCAAGCGTGGTATTGACAAAGCTGTCAGCGCCGTTGTTGCCAACATCAAGGCTCAATCCAAGGAAGTGGGTGACAATTTTGACAAAATTGAACAAGTAGCCCGTATTTCTGCCAATAATGATGCCGAAATTGGCAGCCTTATTGCCGAAGCCATGAAGAAAGTTTCCAAAGAAGGTGTCATCACCATCGAGGAAGCCAAGGGTACCGATACCCACATTGATGTGGTAGAAGGTATGCAATTTGACCGCGGTTACCTTTCAGCCTATTTCGTGACCAATGCCGAAAAGATGGAAGCTGAAATGGAAAACCCCTACGTGTTAATCCATGACAAGAAGATTTCCTCCCTCAAGGAAATGCTGCCCATCCTTGAAGCCGCTGTACAGACGGGTCGTCCTTTGCTGATCATCGCTGAAGACATCGATGGTGAAGCTTTGACCACCCTGGTGGTTAACCGCTTGCGCGCTTCCTTGAAGATCTGTGCTGTCAAAGCCCCTGGTTTTGGAGACCGTCGCAAGGAAATGCTTCAGGATATCGCCATCCTGACCGGTGGTACCGTGATTTCCGAAGAACAAGGTCTGCAACTTGAAACCGCTACCCTCGACATGCTGGGTACAGCTGAAAAGATTACCGTTACCAAAGACGATACGACCATCGTCAATGGCAAGGGTGGTAAAGATGCCATCGCAGATCGCGTTGCTCAGATTAAAGCTCAGATCGTCAAAACGACATCGGACTATGATCGCGAAAAACTGCAGGAACGTCTGGCCAAACTGTCTGGTGGTGTTGCTGTGTTGTACGTGGGTGCTCCTTCAGAAGTAGAAATGAAGGAAAAGAAAGACCGCGTAGACGATGCCTTGAGCGCAACACGTGCTGCCATTGAAGAAGGAACCGTTCCCGGTGGTGGTGTAGCCTACATCCGTGCGTTGTCATCCCTCGAAGGTATGGTCGGCGTCAACGAAGATGAAACCTTGGGTATCCGCATCGTTCGCAGGGCCATCGAAGAACCACTGCGTCAAATTGTACAGAACGCTGGTAAGGAAGGTGCCGTGATTGTCCAGAAAGTCACTGAAGGCAAGGACGACTTCGGTTACAACGCCCAAACAGATACGTACGAATACTTCTATAAAACCGGTGTCATCGACCCGGCCAAGGTGACGCGTGTAGCATTGGAAAATGCGGCTTCCATCGCCGGTATGTTCCTCTCCACCGAATGTGTCATCACAGACAAGAAAGAAGATAATCCAGCTCCGGCTATGCCTGGTGGTATGGGCGGCATGGGTGGCATGATGTAATCCTGCTATTCTTACCTTTTAAAGCCCCGAAGGACTTGCTCCCTCGGGGCTTTTTGCTTCTGGCAGCCTCCTTACAGGCAAGTGATTTTCATAGGTGCCCATTAAAAGAGGTAGGACCTTGTGGCTAAATTGCCGTAAATGCCGTAACAGAGTAGGTAAATAGGAGCTTTTCTTTATTTTTGTTCAAAACATATTACTCATGCGACTATTCCAAACGATCTTTCTGGCCACATTGCTGATGGCAAATGTAGCCCCCAAGACCCTTCAGGCATCTGAGCTCAAGACACAGGCTGCAGCCTGGAAAGAGGCTGCCGACATTGAAAAAAACATTGAGCGTACCCGTTTCCCCAAGCGTGACTACAACGTACGTCATTACGGTGCTGTGCCCAATGATACCAACGTCCTTAACCACGAGAGCATCAATAATGCCATTCTGGAATGCAGCCTCAACGGAGGCGGTCGTGTGCTTGTACCGGCCGGTCGTTATGTAACCGGTCCCATCAGGTTGAGGAGCAACGTCAACCTACACCTGGAAGCTGGCGCCGTATTGTTGTTCTCGCCCGATAAGAACCTCTATCTTCCTCAGGTATTGACGCGTTGGGAGGGTGTGGATTGTTACAACTACCACCCCATGATTTATGCCTATGGGGAAACCAATATCGCCATTACGGGAAAAGGTATTATCGACGGACAAGGAAGCAACGATACGTGGTGGAGTATGTGTGGATCACCCCGTTATGGTTGGAAACCAGGTATGCCTGGCCAGAATGTGAGCGGACGAAATCGTCTGCTCCGGTCGGCAGAGGAAGGTCTGTCCATTGACAAGCGCATCATGGGGCACGAAGATGCCTTGAGACCGCAGCTTGTGAACATCGTTCGGTCCAACCGCATCCTTATTGAAGGGGTGACCCTGTTGAACTCGGCGTTCTGGGTTATCCATCCCTTATTGAGCGAGAATATCGTTGTCAAAGGGGTGACCATTATCAACGACGGTCCCAATGGAGATGGCTGTGATCCGGAATCATGCCGAAATGTGTTGATTGAAGACTGCTTTTTTGATACGGGTGATGATTGCATTGCCATCAAGTCAGGACGCAACAACGATGGCCGCAAATGGAAGGTGCCCAGTGAAAACATCATTGTGCGTCGGTGCCATATGAAAAATGGCCATGGCGGTGTGGTGATTGGTAGTGAAATATCCGGGGGGTATAAAAACCTTTTTGTGGAAGATTGCACCATGGACAGTCCCAATCTGGATCGCGTAATCCGTATCAAGACCAACACCTGCAGGGGTGGTTTGATTGAAGATATTTACGTGCGTAACATCAAGGTTGGACAATGTCGGGAGGCTGTGTTGAAAATCAATTTGTTGTATGAGAGCAGAGAAAACTGTCAGCGCGATTTCCCACCCACAGTCAGACGTGTTTTTCTTGACAATGTGAAATGTGAAAAGAGCCGTTACGGTGTGTTGATTGCTGGATTGCCCGATTCGGACAATGTGTACGATATAAAAGTGAGCAATTGCGTGTTCAACGGGGTTGAAAGGGGCAACAGCGTGTCTGGAGCCAGGGAGGTTGTGTACGACAACCTCTTGATTAACGGTCAACCCGTCAAGTGACAAACACTAACTCTCTATAATGCCCGGTTCCGCCAGTGAAAGCGAAGTCGGGCATTGTTTTTGGTGGGTGTAATTTGTACCAGTAACAGGTGTTATTTCCTCCAGAACCAGGGTGTCAGTAGCAGGATGACGGTGAAGAGTTCGAGGCGCCCTGCCAACATCAGGAAGGATAAGGTCCACGTACTCAGATCCGGCATAATGAAATAGTTTTGCGTAAAGGCGCCAAAACCAGGCCCGACGTTGCTGATGCTGGAAATGACGGCACCCAAGGCATCGTCCAGGTATAGACCTTCCGACAAGAGAATAGCTGTGCCTAAGAAGACCAACAAGATATACAGAACCAGAAAACCAAACACAGAAGCAACGATCGTGTCGGGTAGGTTCTTGCCATTGTAGCGAACAGGAATCACGGCGTTGGGGTGAACCTGACGTTTGAGCTCACACTTGCTTTGCCTGACCAGGATGATGATTCTGGAAATCTTTATCCCGCCGGCTGTTGAACCCGACATGCCTCCAAGTAACATGATTACTAAGAACACACTCCACAACAAGGGCTCCCAATGCATGTAGCCCGTGGTGGTGGTGAATCCTGTTGTGGTCAGGAAGGACACAGTCTGGAATAAAGCGGTGCGGAAGGCATCGTTGATGGGCAGGCTTTCTACGTGCCACAAACCGAACGCCAGGAATACTGTCACAATAACCACGACGTACACGTACCACGAGAATTCATCGTTGTGTTTCAGCTTTTTAAAGTTTAAAGTGAAAGCCCAGTATATCAAGGAGAAACTGGTGCCTGCCATAAACATGAAAGCGATGATGATGTATTCGATGGCTGGTGAATCGAAGGCGGCTACACTGTTGTTCTTGGTTGAGAAACCACCGGTAGCCATGCTGGTCAGAGCGTGGCAGATGGCATCGAAGAAGCCCATGCCGGCAACCTTGAGCAGGACAATCTCGGCTGCTGTCAAAATCAGGTAAATAGCCCATAGTATCCTAGCCGTTCCACTGATGCGCGGTTGAAGTTTGTCGACTTTAGGTCCGGGTACTTCGGCGGCGAAGAGGCCAACATTGCCCATATTCAGCAAAGGCATGACGGCCAGAGAGAGCAGGATGATACCCATACCACCCATCCATTGGGTGAGGCTGCGCCAGAAGAGGATACCGTGGGGCATGATTTCCACATTCAACATGACGCTCGAACCTGTGGTGGTGAAACCCGACATGGTTTCAAAAAAGGCGTTGGTGATGGTGTTGATGTATCCTCCGAGGTAATATGGCAGCAGTCCGAAAAAAGAAAACAAGAGCCAGACAAGGGTGACAAACGCGTAAGCTTCTTGTTTGCCGATATTGGTCCGCTTGGCCTGACGTCCGATAAAATAGAAAATCAGTCCGGAGGCCGCAGTGATGCCTGCTGAAATCATGAACCAAAGCGTATCGTCGCCTTTGTACCACCAGGCAACCAGCCCGGACAACAGCAGCGCGCCGCTTTCCAGGAAGAGCATGAAGCCCAGGAGCTTGATGACCAGTTTGATGTTGAACGATGCCCGGCTCATGTTATTTGAAATACTTTTCGATGCGATTGATGGTGGAGTCAGGGCAAAAGACCACAACGTGGTCTCCTTCTTCCAATCGGGTATCACCGTAAATCAGCACAGCCTTGCCTTTGCGAACCAAACCACCCAGACTGACGTTATCAGGCAACTTGAGGTCTTTGACGGGACTCTTGGTGATGCGCGCCTTATTGCCGACCACAAATTCGGCCACCTCAGCGTCGGCAAAAGTCAAGCTTTTGACACTGGAAACATCGGCAGCCAACATCATTTGGTAGATATGACTGGCGGCCAGTAATTTCTTGTTGATGATCATGCCGATGTCTAAACCGTCAGCCAATGGAATGTAGTCGATGTTTTCCACCTCGGCGATGGTTCGTCTCACTTTATACCGTTTGGCTTCCAGGCAAGAAAGGATGTTGGTTTCGGCACTGCCAGTCAGGGAGATGAAGGCGTCCATTTCTTTGATGCCTTCCGCTTCCAACAGTTCCACATCCCTACCGTCTCCATGGATGATCATCGTGTCAGGATTGACACAGGTGGTGAGCCAGTCTATCCTTGTCCTGTTTTGTTCGATCATCTTGAGTGTGAATTCATTGCCCAGTAATTGGGTGGTTTTGATGGCGATGCGGCTGCCCCCCATGAACATGACATTTTTGATGTCGTCGCTTTTCTTACCGCTCAAGACTCTGATGGTTTCCACCGCCGAAGGCTTGGCGATGTAGTAAACCAAATCGCCGTGTTGAACCATATCTTTACCAGCGGGGATGAGCGTGACATTGTGGCGTTTGATGGCGGCCACGCGCAGATCATTTTCTTCCCTGAAGACATCAGCCAGGGTCTTTCCCAAAATCGGTGCTCCTTCGCGTACCTTAACACCGATAAGCACCAGTTTGCCGTTGCTGAACTCGTGCCATTGCCTGGCCCAGGGCCGTTTGAGGCTGTTGACAATTTCCTTGGCAGCCAATTGTTCAGGATAAATCAACGAGTGGATGCCCAATTGGTCGAAAAAGGCTTTATACTCATCGTGCATGTATTCCGGGTTGTCGATGCGAGCGACCGTTTTTTTTGCGCCCAGTTTGGCAGCCAGGATACAAGCAGTGAGGTTGCGGCTTTCATCTGGCGTGACGGCAATGAACAAATCGCACGAAGAGGCGCCGGCTTCTTTGAGTTTTTCGATGGACGTTGGACCGCCTACCAAGGTTTGTAGGTCGTAGTTGGCATCCAGGTAGGACAGATGCGCCTCGTTGGTGTCCAACACAATGATGTGGTGGTTTTCCCTGGATAACATTTTGGCCAGGTGGGTACCCACCTCTCCGGCGCCGTCAACGATAATCTTCATACTTAAAAGGGATTACACTCAACGCTTCAGAAGGTCGAGTACAGTCTGTTTGATGCCGTTGGCGTCAATACCGCACAGGGCGTGTAAATCAGCCAGGGAACCATGTTCAATAAAGTGATCGGGGATACCTAAGCGCTTGATGGTGCTCATGTAACCCTGTTCACAGAAAAATTCGAGGATGGCGGAACCAAAACCGCCCATCAGAGCGCCGTTTTCGATGGTCACCACCTTGTTGAAACGCTGTCCGATTGTGTGCAGCAGTTCGGTATCAAGGGGTTTGACGAAACGCATGTTATAAAGGGCAACAGATACACCTTCATTGTGAAGGTCTTCGGCCACTTGTTCAGCTGTTTTACCAACAGGTCCAATGCAAAGCAGGGCAATATCCTTTCCTTCCCGCAGGCATACCCCCTTCCCGATGGGTATTTCTTCCATGGGATTGCGCCAGTCGGTCAGGAAACCGTTGCCTCTGGGGTAACGGATGACAAATGGGCCTTGAGGTTTCAATTGGGCGGTGAACATCAGGTTGCGCAACTCATGCTCGTCGATGGGGGAGCTTAAGATGAGGTTGGGCACGCAGCGGAGGCTGGGGATGTCGAAAACACCGTGGTGAGTAGGGCCGTCTTCACCTACCAGGCCAGCCCTGTCCAGGCAGAGCACAACCGGTAGTTTCTGGATGGCCAGGTCGTGTATGACGTTATCGTATGCCCGCTGGGCAAACGATGAGTAGATGTTGCAGTAGGGAATGAGTCCTTGGCTGGCCAGCCCTCCGGAGAAAGTCACCGCATGGCCCTCAGCTATACCCACGTCGAAGGCACGTTCTGGAAAGCGTTCCATCATCAGGTTCATGCAGCAACCGGTGGGCATAGCCGGTGTGATGCCCACAATGGACGGATTACGCTCGGCGAGTTCCACCAGCGTGTGACCAAAGACGTCCTGAAACTTGAGGGGCTCGTCCTTGCCTTTGGCTTTGGTAAGAATTTTTCCCGTGTTCTTGTCAAAACGGCCGGGAGCGTGCCATTGGGTGGCATCCTGTTCGGCCGGAGCGAAGCCTTTGCCTTTGACGGTACAGACATGCAGCAACTTAGGCCCTTTCATGTCTTTGATATCCTTGAGCACCTTGACCAGGCCTTCCACATCGTGTCCGTCCACAGGACCCAGGTAACGGATGTTCAGCCCTTCAAACAAGTTGTGTTGGTTGGTGAGCAAGGCTTTGAGGCTGTTGCCGAAACGAAGCAGCCTGGTTTTTCGGTTTTCATCTATGATGCCTAACCGCTTGAGCATCAGGTATGTTTTCCAGCGAAAGCTGTTGTAATGCTTGGATGTGGTCATTTTGACCAGGTACTCACTCAGCCCTCCCACATTCCTGTCGATGGACATGTGGTTGTCGTTAAGGATGATCAGCAGGTCGTTTGGATGTACAGAGGTGTTGTTCAAACCTTCAAATGCCAGGCCACCCGACATGGACCCATCGCCGATGATAGCGGCAACCAAGCGGTTTTTTTTCTCAAGCCTGGTGGCAATCGACATACCTAGAGAGGCAGAGATGGAATTGGATGCATGCCCGGAGACGAAGGTGTCATAGGAACTTTCCGCAGGATGGGGAAATCCGCTGATGCCCTTGAACTGGCGATTGGTGGAAAAACTGGCTTTGCGGCCCGTCAGTATTTTATGAGCGTATGCCTGATGCCCCACGTCCCACACCAGCAGGTCTTCCGGTGTTTGCATGGTATAATGCAAAGCAACAGTGAGTTCGATAGTGCCCAGGTTGGCACCCAGGTGACCGGGGTGGTCAGCCAGTTCATCAATGATTAGTTGTCGTAATTCATCGCAAACTTGCTTCAGCTCATTGATTTCCAGCTTCCTGAGATCGCTCGGGTACTGGATCCGGTCAAGAAGGGGGGTCTTCGTCATATCCATGAATCTGGCTTGCAAAAGTACGCTTTTTTCACGTACCCATCCATATTATTTTATAATTTTGTCCCTCATGGATTTCAGAACCAAATTGCCTGTATCCCAGGCTCCCTTTACCCTGACGCATGCCAATCGGTTTTTTGTCATGGGATCCTGTTTCGCCGAACAGACAGGAGTAAGATTACGTGAGAGCGGTTTCCGTGCCATAGTCAATCCCTTTGGTGTCTTATACAACCCAGTCTCGATTGAGCAGTCTCTGACCCGTCTGATGGCCAATGAGGCCTTCAACGCCGATCAATTGGTTTGTCACGAAGGTCTATACCACAGTTTCAATCACCACGGATCGTTTTCAAATGCTGACCCTGATCAGGCCATGCTCCACATCAACACCGCTTTTGACAAAGCGGTGGAAGGTCTCAGCAACACGGATTGCCTGATCCTGACAGTGGGAACGGCATGGCTATACAAACGTGTGGATACGGGCGAGGTGGTGGCTAACTGCCATAAGTGGCCGGCCAGCCAGTTTACACGGGAGCGTCTCGACGTGGAAAGTCTGGTGGAGCGGTTTACCCGACTCTTCAATGAACTGCTGGAACGGCGGCCCAACCTGAAGATAGTCTTGACCGTCAGTCCCATACGTCACCTCAAAGATGGCCTGCATGCCAACAACCTGAGCAAAGCAGTTCTTTTACTGGGCATTGAAGCGCTCTGTCAGCGTTTTGAGTCGGTGACCTATTACCCCGCCTACGAACTTTTACTCGACGATTTGAGGGATTACCGCTTTTTCGCCGACGACATGCTGCACCCTTCTCTCTTGGCGCAGACCTATATCTGGGAACATTTTTCCGAAACATTCTTCAATAAAGGCACCCGCGAAATGGCCAGGCAAGTACAGGCTATTCACAAAGCGATGGAGCACAAACCGTTTCATCCCAACGATGAGGCCTACAAGCGCTTTGCTCAAAAAAACCTGGCGGCCATTGAAGGGTTGACACTCAGTGAACCCTCATTGACGTTACAGGATGAGAGGGCCTTCTTTGAACGCATTATCCGTGAGCATTGAGAGCACGGAAACCACATGGATATGACACCACTCACCTATACCATTCAAGAGATTGCCGCACTGCTGAAGGCTAAAGCCAACGTGGTGGAGAACCAGCGCATCAGTTGGTTGCTAACCGACAGTCGTTCCTCCTTTTTTCCGGAAGAGAGCCTCTTTTTTGCGTTGAAGACCAGTCGAAACGATGGCCATCGCTACATTGGAGACCTTTACAAACGGGGTATCCGACATTTTGTCGTATCCGATCCTGCCATCAAACCCGCTGATTTGCCAGGGGCCTCGCTTTTATTGGTGCCTGACACGTTGCTGGCCCTCCAACAGTTGGCCGCTGCTCACCGCCGCCGCTTTGATTGCCCCGTCTGGGCCATCACCGGGAGTAATGGAAAGACCATTGTCAAAGAATGGTTGTGGCAATTGCTACGCACCGATGTCAATGTGGAACGCTCGCCACGCAGTTACAATTCACAGATAGGTGTACCATTGTCGGTTTGGCAATTGGATCCTGGAACCGAACTGGGGCTGTTTGAGGCTGGTATTTCTCAACCCGGTGAGATGGAAGCGCTGCAAGCCGTGATTCAACCCACCCTGGGTTTGTTGACCAATATCGGTGCCGCCCACCAGGAAAACTTTACCTCCCTGGCTGAAAAGGCGGCTGAAAAGGTCAAGCTGTTCAAATCCTGCGCCACCATTGTCTATTGCCTGGACCATGTGGAAGCCCATCAGGCCCTGACAGAGGCTTATCCAGCCCAAAGGCTGGTGGGATGGTCGCTTCATGATAGCCACGCCGCCCTATATGTACAAAGAGAAGAATTGGATGGTTTGCGTACCGCCATCACCTATACCTGGAAAGGACAGAAAGGCAGGCTTGTCTTGCCTTTTGCCGATGATCCTTCTGTGGAAAATGCCTTGCATTGCTTGACTGTTTTACTGCTCAGGGAGTTGCCGGAAGCCATCATTACTGAACGTTTGCTTAAGTTGGAACCCGTGGCCATGCGCCTTGAGGTCAAAGAAGGTAAGCGGGGCTGTGTGATTATCAATGATAGTTACAACGCCGACGTCAATGCGTTGGAACTGGCACTCGATTTTCAGGCCAGACGTGCTGCTGGTGGCCATCTGAACCGAACCCTCATTCTTTCTGACATTCTTCAAAGCGGTCAATCACCAGCCGAATTGTATAAAACGGTCGCCGCAATGCTACAGCGCAAGCAGGTAGACCGGTTGATTGGCGTTGGCAAGGAACTTTCTGCTCAAGCCGACTTGTTCACCCTGCCTGCTCATTTCTTTCTGAAAACGGAACGGTTGTTGCAATCAGGCCTCCTGGAACAATTGAAAAACACCTCCGTTCTGATCAAGGGTTCTCGTGCCTATGGGTTTGAGGAGGTCAGTGAACGCCTCTCCTTGAAAGTGCACGAAACGGTGCTGGAAGTCAACCTGGATGCCTTGGTGCACAACTTGAATTACTTCAGAACCTATCTGAAGCCAACCACGCAGGTGATTGCCATGGTCAAAGCTGCTGGTTACGGCAGTGGTGCCCTTGAAGTAGCCAAAACCCTGCAGACACACGCCTGTGATGCCGTCGCTGTCGCTGTGGCCGACGAGGGTGTTGAACTCAGACATGGAGGGATCACCCTGCCCATCCTGGTCATGAATCCCGAATTCGGTAGCTTCGCGACTATTTTCGAACACAAACTGGAACCAGAAATCTATAGTTTCAAATTGCTGGATGCCTTTATCCGGGAAGCCGAACGTGAGGGGGTAGACAATTACCCCATTCATATCAAGTTTGATACCGGTATGCACCGTCTCGGTTTTGAGGAGCACGACTTGCCCCTGCTTATTGAACGCCTTAAGGGGCAGGAATCGTTGCGGGTACGTTCCGTCTTTTCACACCTGGCCGGTAGCGATGAGGATCGTTTTGATGACTATACTGAGACCCAGCTGGCCTTGTTTGAACGCATGGCCAACCAGCTATCAGCCGCCTTCCAGCACCGCATCTTACGGCACATCCTAAACTCGGCGGGCATAGAGCGTTACTCCGATCATCAATACGACATGGTTCGCTTGGGCATTGGTCTGTACGGTATTTCGGCTGTCAAGGGCTCACCTGTCAGGAGCGTCAGTTCGTTAAAGACCACTATTCTCCAGATACGGCACCTTGAAGCCGGACAAAGTGTGGGATACAGCCGCAAAGCGCTGTTGAGCAGGCCCTCACGCATCGCCACCCTGCCCATTGGTTATGCAGATGGGTTGGATCGCCATTTGGGCAATGGGCTGGGCGAGGTCGTCATCAATGGTCGCAGAGCTCCCATTATCGGCAATGTCTGCATGGATGCCTGTATGGTCGATGTGACCGATATTGAAGCCGAAGAGGGCGATGATGTGCTCGTGTTCGGTGAAGCATTACCTTTGGCCGAAGTGGCTGCCAAACTGGGTACCATCCCGTATGAAATACTGACTTCCGTCTCTAACCGCGTCAAACGCATTTATTATCAGGAGTAATCTAACAATACCCACAAAACCACGAAACATGAAGCCATCAATCAGTTTACCCCTTCTCCGTTCAGTAATGTTTATTCTGACAGCCATTTTAGCCTTTTCGTGTAAAGAAACGGTTACAGAAGAAGAAAACGAGCACCAATACATCAATGATTGGATTAAGGACAACATGGATGTTTACTACTATTGGACAGATAAGCTACCCGCTTCGTCGGATAAGACATTGAGCCCTGATCGATATTTTGAATCCTTGCTGTACACGTTCAATTCACAGACTGCACCCGATGGTGATCGTTTCTCATGGATTCAGGATGATTATCATAGCTTGGTGGATGGGCTGAGTGGCGTGGTGGCACAAGAAATCGGCTTTGATTACCGCATATACTTGTTTCAGGAGGCCAGCGATGCCGTGGTTGGTCAAATCACTTACGTGAAAAAGGGTACATCAGCTGAACAAGCCGGTCTCAAGCGTGGTATGTGGTTTGACAAAATCAATGGTGTGACCTTGACCACGACCAATTATCGTTCAGCGTTGACCATCGCGGCATCAAGTTATACCATCACCTTGTTGGATGAACGCTACAACGATTTGGGTCAATTTGCAGGGTTGACAGCAGGCAAAACCTTAACACTGACCACGCAATCCGACTACGCTGAGCACCCACTGTACCTGGATACCGTGTACACGCTTGATGAACAAAATAAAGTGGGTTACCTGGTTTATCATTTTTTCGCACCAGACAACGGGGATGAAAGCCTGGCCTATGACAGGGCTGTCAACAGCGCTTTTGCCCGATTTAAAGCCGCAGGCATCAATCACCTAGTACTAGACTTACGGTACAATAGCGGTGGTTACTCCTCATCAGGCACGTACCTGGCCAGCATGATTGTGCCCACTTTGGATGAAAACAATGTGTTTACCTACTACCGATACAATACGGCGTTGACCTCCTATTACCTGAATCAGTACGGCACGAAATCGTTGAATACCTATTTCGCCACATCCATCAAGTCGGATGGTCGGGTAATTGAAGCGCTAAACCCTGTCGGTAGCGATTTGGATGGCTTTTATGTGTTGACAGGTGAATATACGGCCTCAGCCAGTGAGCAGTTGATCAACGGGCTTAAAGCCTATCGAAACGTGGTTTTAATTGGCGATCAAACTTATGGTAAAAACGTCGCGTCCATCTCCATTTACGAGGAGAACGATCCGAAGAATACCTGGGGAATGCAGCCCATTGTGGCTAAATTTTTCAACAAAAGGGGTCAATCTGACTTTACAGCAGGGTTTACCCCCAATTATCAGATAGAAGACACGGGAGCACCTGGTGTTCTGGAACTCGGAGACACGGAAGAGAGCTTGCTCGGTACAGCCTTGGCCTTGATTCAGGGTCGGGTTCCAGCTGCACCAACTTTGCGAAGCACTAAGCTGCAGGCCAAACAGATACCCGCCCCTGGCGCATGGCATCGCGGTTTGATTATTGACAATGGCCCCGAAATTCCCTCAAAAATTGCACACATTCGATAGAATTGTGTAATTTTGTAGCGAATTCTTAACCCATTTGTATGTCAAATAATTTATTGAAAGGAAAACGCGGTATTGTTTTCGGAGCCCTCAACGACATGTCCATCGCCTGGAAGGTGGCGGAAAGAGCCGTAGAAGAAGGCGCCATCATCACCTTGACCAACACCCCTGTGGCTTGCCGCATGGGTACTGTCACCGAGTTGGCTGAACGCCTGAACGCCGAATTGATACCGGCCGATGCCACCAGTGTCGAGGACTTGCAACAAGTTTTTGTTCGTTCTCAGGAAGTGCTGGGCGGAAAGATTGACTTTGTGCTTCATTCCATCGGTATGTCTCCCAATGTTCGCAAGCGTCGTACCTACGATGATCTGGATTACAATCTGTTGTCCTCAACACTTGATGTGTCAGCTATTTCTTTCCACAAGATGATACAAGTGGCCAAGAAGCAGGACGCCATGGCTGAAGGGGCTTCCATTGTGGCACTCAGCTACGTGGCTGCTCAACGCACATTCTATGGATACAACGATATGGCCGATGCAAAATCGCTGCTGGAATCCATCGCCAGGAGTTTTGGGTACATATATGGTCGGGAAAAAGGGGTGCGCATCAACACCATCTCGCAATCACCCACGATGACCACGGCTGGGAGCGGCGTCAAGGGTTTTGACGGACTCCTAGACTTTGCCGATAAAATGTCTCCGCTGGGCAATGCTTCGGCTGCCGAATGTGCCGATTACTGCATGGTGCTATTCTCCGACCTTACCCGTAAGGTGACCATGCAAAATCTATACCACGATGGTGGTTTCTCCAGTATGGGTATGAGCCTCAGGGCTATGAATCAGTATAACAAGAGTTTTGACGAATTCAAAGACGAAAACGGCAACATCATTTACGGATAAACGATCGTTTCCCCTTCTGACCTTACAGCATGGCAGTCCGCATCTTTTTGCAGGGCTGCCATCGCATATTAAAAAAAACCCTAACTTTGCGGTCTGTTTTTCACGTTAGTGATGCTGATCAAACTGTACGAAGACAATCCAAACGTCAAGGTCATTCAGAAAATTGCCAATGCCTTGAGGGAGGGGGGACTCATCATCTACCCCACAGACACGGTGTATGCCATTGGTTGTGATATTTTTCACGCCAGGGCCGTAGAGAAAATATGCAAACTAAAACAGGAGGATCCCCGCAAAGCCAACCTCTCGTTTATTTGCCAGGATTTGAGCCAAGTCAGCGAATTCGCCAAGGTTGAGACGCCTACTTATAAGTTGTTGAAAAGGAATCTTCCCGGTCCCTTTACCTTTATCCTTAACGGCAGTACCAAATTACCCCGTCTGTTTAAACAGAAGAATACGGTGGGTATCCGCATCCCGGACAACGGCATAGCGGCTGCTATCGTTGCCGAGTTAGGCAATCCTCTGATGAGCATGTCATTACACGATCAGGACAACCTGGACGAATACTCCACCGATCCCGAACTCATTGACGAACGTTACGGTAACTGTGTTGACCTGGTTATTGACGGTGGCATCGGCGGCACCGTCCACTCTACCATTGTGGACTGCACCGCTGAAGAGCCCCTTATCTTGCGTCAGGGCAAGGGGGAAATACAGTGGTAATGACTCTCTCCGCGAAGGCCAAACGATCGTCTTGGCCCTGCTTTTAGAAACCTTACGAACGTTTTTTTCCTTTCACATTCGACTCAAAGGCTGGAGCCTTCTTGGGAGGAGTGGTGTTGGTGACAGGTTCGTCGTAGTAGCGGGGAGGGCGCTTCAACCCCCACCAGCATAGGATGATACCAGCCAGAACGAAGGGTACACTCAGCCATTGGCCCATGTTCAGGGTCATGGTGGCTTCGAACGCTTCCTGGTCTTCCTTGATGAATTCGATGAGGAAGCGGCTTAGGAACGTGCCGATCAAAAAGACCCCCAACATAAGCCCTTCTCTGTGTTTGGCTGTGGCGTGCTTCCAATAGAGGAATGACAGAACCAGGAAGGTGGCCAGGTAGCTGAGCGCTTCGTAAATCTGGGTGGGATGGGAGGGTTCGGTGAAAATGGGATCGGCTCCGTGTTGCCAGGCCCTGATGTTTTCAATGAAGCGGAAGCCCCAGGGCAGGTCAGTGGTGTGGCCGTAAATCTCGTGGTTGGTCAGGTTGCCGGTTCGGATGAGGATGGCTGCGAAGGCGACGGGAACGACCAGCCTGTCCAAGGTCCATAACATATTGCGGTGTGTAACATAGCGGGAATACAGGGCTACGGCCAGAACGATACCGATGGCACCACCGTGGCTGGCCAAACCCCCTTCCCACACTTTCAGGATATCCCAGGGATTTTCCTTGTACATGTCCCAGGCATAGAAAAACACGTGTCCTAATCTGGCCCCAATAACAGTAGCCACGATGACGTAAACGAAAAGGCTATCCACCCAGTTGGGTTTGACTTTCTCATGGGCGAACATTTTTGTCATCATGACCAGGCCCACATAAAAAGCGATGGCGAAAAAAAGCCCGTACCAACGAACCTCCCAATTGCCAAGAAAGAAGATGTCGGGTCTGAAGGTCCAGGTGATATAGTTCAACATGGCGAATAACGTTTTGGGCGCCAATGGCGCGTGTTAAGGGCAAAAATACCAAAAGGACACGATATGGGCGTTGAAATCCACGGCTTTTCGAAAAAAAAAAGGAAAACGATGGACAGATGTTATAAAATCAGCTAAAGAACGTCAATGTAACGTCGTCTCAATCAGAAAATACATTACTTTTATGTCAGAAATTTTATGCCATGAGCAGTACTGCCAATAAAGCCATCATCATTGGTGCCGGAGTAGGAGGGCTGGCTACAGCTATACACCTCGCCAAATTGGGCTTGGACGTTACAATATTTGAAAAAAACGGTCAACCCGGTGGGCGTTGCGGCAGAATATGCAAAGACGGCCATCGTTTCGATCTGGGGGCAACCATCTACCTCATGCCCTCTATCTACAGGGATGCGTTTGAAAAATTAGGATTATCGGTCGATAAGAATCTGGAAACCAAGCCTTTGACTAATATATACCGGTTGTTTTTTGACGATGGCGTCACCTTTGACTTTACCACCGACCAGGCTGCCTTCAACACCCAGGTGGAAAAGCTGGAGCCCGGTAGTACCGATAGGATCAAAACCTATGTAACGAAGGGGTATACCATGTTTCAGGTTTCCCTGAACCGTTTGTTGGGGCGAAATTTCACGCACCTGTTTCAGTTCATAAACTTTCGCAACATCGGCCTCTTATTCACCATCAAGGCCCATTTGCGGCACATGCCTTACATCAAGCAATGGGTTAAGGAACCCCACCTTCAGAAGATACTTACCTTTCAGAATATCTACGTCGGACAGAATCCTTATACTGCGCCCGCCCTTTTTTCCATGTTGCCGGCGGCTGAGTTAACGGAAGGATCCCTTTTTCCGGTAGGAGGTATGTATCAGATCGTTGACGTTTTATTGCAGGAGGCCATCCGATTGGGGGTGAAGGTACACTGTGCCTCGCCTGTCAAACAAATACTCGTCCGTCACCATCGGGTAGATGGTGTCGTACTTGAAGATGGCCATGAACACCGCGCCGACCTGGTGGTAGCCAACGCTGACCTCCCCTATGTGTACGAACACCTTTTGGATGATAAGCGAAAAACAGCCAGACTCAAACGCTGTTCCTATTCTTGTTCGGCGTTGGTTTTTCACTGGGGGCTTGACAAACGCTACCCACAACTGTACCACCACAACGTCTTTTTAGCTGAGCCTTACAAGGAGGGTTTTGATAAGATATTCATCGATAAGGCATTGTCGGAAACGCCCAGTTTCTATGTCCATGCACCTGTTACCTCAGACCCCTCTGCCGCACCCGAAGGTCAGGATACACTCTCCATTTTAGTGCCGGTTGGTCATGTTGATCCTACTAAACAGCAGGACTGGCAAGCCTTGATGGATACCGCCAGGCGATTTGTGCTCAAGCGGCTCAGCCAGGAGGGAATGGAAGATCTGGAGGCACACATCAAATTTGAATTGACGGCTCATCCCGGTGATTGGAATTCCCATTTCAATGTGACCAAAGGGGCTGTATTTGGTAGTCTCAGCCATAGCCTGTTGCAAATGGGCTATTTCAGACCCCACAACCGGCACAACCGCTATAAGAATCTCTATTTTGCAGGAGGTAGCACTCATCCTGGCAATGGGGTACCTCTGGTTTTGCTCTCCGCTCAATTGACCAGCGAACGCATTGCCGCAGACTTAGCACGTAGCCAGACCGTGCCCTCAAATCTGTAACCTCGTAACCAATCTCGCCATGACAACGCAAGAAACCGCCCTGGCTCAGTTTGAATCCATCGATTTCAACGCCATTAAAGATCATCCCAACATTTTAATTGCCGCCAATTTCTGGGATGAAGACCGTTACCAGGCTGCCAGGACCTGTTATACCCTTATGCGTGCCGTTGACGATTTGGTGGATAATTTTAAAACGGAGCACCCGGTTTTAACCGATGCCGATCGGGAAGAATTGATGAATGGTGTCAATGCCTGGACAAGTAGTCTGCTGGAAGGTGCCAGA
Source organism: Bacteroidales bacterium (assembly GCA_012718945.1). GTDB lineage: Bacteria > Bacteroidota > Bacteroidia > Bacteroidales > UBA1402 > UBA8389. The sequence goes on along the minus strand of JAAYBL010000144.1, from coordinate 26,674 downwards.
AAAGGCGCCGAACATCAGGCCGTTGTGGAAACGTTTGAACGCTTTAGAATCCCACTCTGGCCCATGCGCTCCTTTGCCCGGTCGATGGTGTACGACATCATGCACGATGGCTTCCCAACACTCAAGGCGTTTGTGGATTATAGTAAAGGCGCTTCGGTAGCTCCCGCTTCCATTTTCGTACACTTGTGCGGGCTAAGGGCAAAAAACGGTGCGTACCTCAAACCGAGTTTTGATGTTCGAGCCGCAGCCACTCCCTGTGCCATGTTCAGCTACTTCGTACACATTATAAGGGATTTTCGCAAAGACACCGACAACAACCTGACCTATTTTGCCGATGATATGCTGGCGAAAGAGGGGCTAACCAGGGCCGACTTACCCTTGATTGCCAAAGCCGATGTTGTCCCCGATGCGTTCAGGCGTGTCGTACGTGCCTACTATCAGCAGGCTACCTTGTACAAAGAGCAGACCAGCGAGATGATCAAGACAGTGACTCCCCTGCTGGAACCCCGATACCGCCTCAGTTTGTCCATTATTTTTGAGCTGTATAATATGGTGTATGACCGGATTGATCCCGAAAATGGCACATTCAGCAAAGAAGAACTCAATCCGACAGCCGAAGAAATTAAACAACGGGTCTATCGTACCATTCTGGCTTTCCGCGAGTAAGGCGACAAAATGTGAGCCCTTATAAGGAACCATTTTATGGGGTTGAGGTTAGGTATTTGGCATTAAATTGAAAAAAATTGATAATAACACGTAAAATCTTTTGTTTATTTTCACAAATGTGTATATTTGTGCGGTTGTTAAACATATTCATTTTAAGAACATGGAAACGAAAAGCAAAAGAGGAAAAAAGCCACTGCCTTATTCTGCCTATTTGGAAGCTGAGAAAGTTTATTTGACGGGCAAGTCTGCAGAAAAGATTGCAGCATTCAAAGCCCTCTCCGAGACGGAAAAGAAAAAGACATTAGCTCAAGTAAAAAGTCGGATGAAAAAACAAGCCGGCGCTGATCAACCTATTGTAAACAAGGCTGAAGGTGTTATTGAGGCTGTAGATGCGCTCTTTAAAGCAATAAAAAAAGAGGGAGCAAAAATGACAGAAAAACAATTGTTGAAGTTGTTCAGCAAAGTGGAAGATGTCAAAGTAAAAATTGAAGAAGCCAAGGTTGTTGCCAAGCAAAAAGAATCAGAAGAAAAGCAAAACCGCAAAGCAAAGGATTTGGCTAAAAAAAAAGCCGCTCTAGAGGCGCTAAAAAAAGAAATTAGTCGGTTGGAGCTTGAATAAATATTGAATAAACCTACTTATGTAGGATTATAACCCCATCAACCGTCTTCACTGGAAAACCCCTGTTGGTTTCGCAGTTGAAGACGGTTTTTTAGTTATTCCTGGCCGGATTTTTGCCAGGAGAGTGAATATGGTTACTTTTACCGACTCAGAACGTACTAACCCTCTATAAAATCACTATGAAACGAAAGCTTCATGCCTGCCTGCTGATTGGTTTTTTTGCCCTTTTAATGCCCAACCTTACTCAAGCTCAACTGAGAACTGGTCTAAAAGGTGGAGCCAGTATGACAGACCTTAAAACCACCTCTTTGCTATTGAGCGATGTGGACCCGATAGTCAATGGCCATGTTGGGATTTTTATCCAATACAGTCCCCTTGGTCAGGCCTTCAAGAAGATTGACGCAACGAAGCCGGTTGCGAGAAAGAAGACGTTCTGGAGTGATTTTGCCTGGGGACTGGCCGTCCAGCCTGAATGCTTGTTCACAACGGGGGGGGGGCTTTTGAACATTGCTGCAAACAGCCATTTTACCAGCATGGGGTTAACAGAGAGTAGCTACGTGCTGAGAACCTATGATTTGGAATTACCCCTGAACATCCAGGCCGGTATCCGTTATAAACAGACCCTTTTCTTTGCCCAGTTCGCTCCTTTCTTGAGTGTGCGACTGGCTGGATCCATGAATGATAAGCCGGAAGACTACACGACCCTGAACGATAAATTTGCGTTCAATACTTTGCTGGGTGGGTACGGTTATGGCATTGGAATTCAACGTAACAACTGGCAATTGGAGGTCAACCATCGTTTGACGACAACCCGGATGGGTAAAGAAACACCTTACCCCCTCACCAATATCAATTACAACCCCTTTTACAACATGAACCAACAACGTCTGATGGTTTCGTTGGGGTATCTTTTCTAAGAAAGATTTAATAGATGTCTTCTGTTTCAAGGATGCTGGTGGGCACGAATTCAAGGTAGTCAAACATGAATTCACCACCACTGAGGCCTTTTACGCCAAGGGTGTGGGTGCCGGCTTCGGTAAACCTGAATATACCCAGAATACGTCTTAGCAGGTTGGGGCTGTGCCTTGAATCCTCCTGGCCTTTGAACCATTCATCATTGGGAGCGCGGAAAACAGCGGGCGCCTTCATGTAACCGCGGTTGCGCATCATCTTGTCGTTCTGGAAACCATCGACGTCATCATCTTTGGTGCCAGGGGCTTCGAAACCGATGGCTGCATCTGAGCCGAGGTTGGCTAAGTTCAAGGGTACACCACAGGGCTCTCCATCAAAGTAGAGCTGAGCAACACCACGATTACTGTTGGCACCGTAGCCAAACCGCACCTCATAGGTGCCTTCTGGTATGGGTAACGATTCGATGGTGAAATCGTACAGACTGCCCTTCTTGGCCCTCAGGAAGATTTCATCTCCTTCGTAGTTCTGGTATTTTGGATACCCTGTCAAATAACCCAGCGTGGTTTGTTCAGAGCTGGTGACCCTTTTCAGGTAACCCCTGGGTAGAAGGAATCGCAGGTTGGGATCGGTAACGCCGCGCCCCCTCATGTTGTTGTTGGCCAATTCGTCAAACAAACTGGAGGAGTCGAAACGAAGTCGCTTGGTGCTCAGCATGGTGTGTACCTCCTTGCTGTATACCAGCAGGTTGTCAATTTCATGATACACACCGTTTCCGGCTTCCTTATCAGAGTTGGATCGTACAATCTTGACCGATGTGTTTGTGGTGGGATCCCAGTTTATCACGTTGACGCCATTGGCGCTGCGACGTTTGCGTACCTCAATCAGTGTATTGGGACACATGGTTTCAATGTACTCATACATGTCTCTGGTCTTGATCATCTGATCGGTATCGTAGTCGTCGATGAAACGGGTGTAGCCCAGCTCCTTGGTGATGAGGTGATACGCGATGAAGCGGTTCAGGCTGTTGCGTCTGTCCGTAAGGGCTTTGATGCCGGCATCTTCAGGGTAAACCTCGTCGTATATGCTGGCGGCCTTGGCGATTAAGCTGGGAAGGTCGGTGACGCCATTGGCTGCAAAGGTTGCATCGCTTTCCATCAACAGGGTATAGCCAAACAAACGGCGCTGTGGGAGGGTTTCGTAAAACCAGTTTTTGTCTTCAAGACGGGTGTTGATCAAGTCCTCATACAATTCGGGATCGTATGTTTTGTCTTCTTCATCCAACAAGGAGTCGGCTAGCCCTGTTGCTTCCAGGGCTTGGTAAAACAGGCCGAACATGGAGTCTTTGGCAACAACTTCAAGGATGCCATCCCTGACAGGATTCAACGCCATTTCTATCCGGTGGATGATGCCATTGTGCACCTCAATATCCCTTTCCTTAACCCGTGCATTGCCATTGACCAATAAATCGCCGTTTTCCTGCAGATTGATGGAAATGTAACGATCGCTCATGGAAATGTAGGGAATACGTCCGGCTTTCGGGAATTCATTGGCATGGATAGTCCAACCCATGATGATGTGGTCATAAGCGAACTGTTTGAGGCTGTCCGTTTCAAAATCTCTCCAACCTTGTTTGCCCTTGCTTTGGTAGTAGAGTGCCATGGCATCGTTGTCGGGAACAAAGCAGGTATATGAACCATATGTACTCAGCAATCCCATTACGCCAGTCGTGTCAAGAATGGCCGTGAATTCAGAGTATGCGGCCGGGTAGTCGTTTAAGTATTCCCCGACGTTGGGAACAATCTTGGTATAGAGGTTGCCATCAATATCGTCCGAGTCACAGGCTGTAAGGTTGAGTAAAGCCAGGCTGCCCAACAGAAGGCTGCCAAGCCACAGACGGTTATTGTTGGTTGAGAAAAAGCTGCGTTTCATGGGAGTGTTTGTGTTACAGTTAAAGTCGGAAAAGATCAAGGTTCTGGTCTCCAACGAATGTCACAAAGAAACAACTTTTTCAGAAGAAAGAGGTCTAAAAAACCGTCAAACAGGAGGGGTAAATAATGCGAAACAGCCGTCTTGCAGTGAAGATCTGAGGGGATAGATACCAACCGACCATCTAAGTTGTATATTTGTAATTATATAACCAACTATCTAAAAAAGCATGCAGATACCCAATGATCAAATACTCGTTATTTTCGGGGCCTCAGGCGATTTGACATACCGCAAGCTTATGCCAGCCTTGTATGCTTTGCACCACCAGAAGCTATTGCCTACGCATTTTGAGGTTATCGGTGTCAGCCGTACAACGCTGAGTGATGAAACCTTCAGGGGTAAAATGACGGAAGGCATAAGAGCCTTTTCAGAGCCCTACCATTTGAATGAAGCCAAGGTGCAGGAATTTTGTGGTCGATTGACGTATCATGCCATGGATCCGGCCGATGCAACGAGCTACCAAGGTTTGAAGGCGCTGCTGGAAACCAAACTGGATCGCGGAGCCACCAACATCGTGTTTTACCTTTCGTTAGTGCCGAGTCTCTTTGGCACCGTTGCCACCAACCTGGCATCGGTGGGACTCAACCAGGAGGTGGGGGGATTCAGACGCCTCATTGTGGAAAAACCCTTTGGCTATGACCTGGCCAGTAGTCACCGCTTGAACGACGATTTGCACGCCACGTTTAAGGAAGATCAAATCTACCGCATTGACCATTACTTGGGCAAGGAAACGGTACAGAATCTGTTGGTTTTACGTTTCTCCAACGGCATTTTTGAACCTCTGTGGAACCGTAATTTCGTTCATCATGTGGAAATCACCGCAGCTGAAAGCCTGGGCGTCGGTAGCCGGGGAGGGTATTATGAAGGGGCAGGAGCATTGAGGGATATGCTACAGAACCACTTGCTGCAGGTGGTCGGTTTCACAGCCATGGAGCCACCCTCTTCCATGGCCCCCGATGCTATACGCAACGAAACATTCAAGGTGCTGCAAGCGCTCAAACCAATACGGGAGGAGGATGTGCCCTTGCAAGTAGTAAGAGGGCAGTACAGAGCCGCTCAGGTACAAGGGAAAGATGTGGTTGGTTACAGGGAAGAACCTGGAGTGGAGCCTCACTCCATGACAGAAACCTACGTGGCTGTCAAATTTTTCATTGACAATTGGCGTTGGGGCGGCGTGCCTTTCTATGTCCGGACCGGCAAGCGTATGCCCATCTCCGTAACTGAGATTGTGGTTCATTTTAAACCGACTCCGTTGATGCTTTTCAAGGGGCATCAGGAACAGACTTGTTGCAATAAACTCATCATCCGCATTCAACCCGACGAAGGCATCTTGCTCAAGGTGGGGATGAAACAACCGGGTGCCGGATTTATTGTGAAACCTGTCAACCTGGATTTTCACTACGACGAACTGTCAGACAAACATCTGCCATCAGCCTATGAACGTCTTCTGTATGATGCCATGCTGGGCGATTCCACCCTTTACGCCAGAGCCGATGCTGTCGAAGCTGCCTGGCGTTTTGTGGCCCCCATACAGCGGGTGTGGGCGGAAGAAAAGGCTTCTCTGGAATTTTACCCTGCCGGCACCTTTGGGCCGGTGTTGGCCAATGGTCTGATAGACGATTACCCCGAAGGCTGGCACTACCCCTGTAAGAATCTGGGTGAAGACGGTCAATATTGTGCTTTATGAAATCCATGGAGACTTTTGCATCTATTCAAGCGATGGCTAGATTCTGCCGTCAATGGCTAAACGATGCGTTGTCGTCATTGCCTGCAGGTCGGTTTTTCAACATAGCCCTTTCAGGTGGTTCTACCCCGGCTGCGTTGTTTGATGCCTTGGTGGCCCTGGAGAAAGACGCTGTGTCCGCAGGACAGCCAGGCCTACCATGGCAGACCATACGTTTTTTTTGGGGCGATGAGCGCTGTGTGTCGCCCGAAGACCTGGACAGTAATTACAGGATGACCAAAGTGCACTTGTTGGATCCATTGGAGATTCCCAATGATCAAGTTCACCGCATCAGGGGGGAAAACGATCCTCTTTGTGAGGTTAAGCGGTACCGCGACTTGCTTCAAACGATGCTGCCCCTTACAGGTGGTTTCCCTTGTTTCGATTTAGTGGTGTTGGGCCTGGGTGACGACGGGCATACGGCCTCCATTTTCCCTGGCAATGAAGCGTTGTTCAATACTAATCAGTGGTGTGAGGCTGTGGTGCATCCTGTGACAGGCCAGGCTAGGGTGACCTTGACTGGTTCTCTCATCAATAGGGCTTCTGCTGTCGCCTTTTTAGTGACGGGGGCCAGTAAAGCGTCCATCATAGCAACGATCAGGCGCCAGGTTGCTTCCTGCGAAACTGGTGGTTCAAACGAAACTGCCACGTTGCCGGCTACCTTGGTGGCTCCGATTGATGGCCGTTTGTGTTGGCTGCTGGATGAGGCTGCCGCAGCCGGTCTCCAGGATGAGGACTAACGATTGTTCGTTAAGTTCCTTTGTACTTTACAAATGGAATACGACTCGTTTGCAGGTTTCTGATGCCGAACTGCTACCTACTTCCAACTGGTAAGTGCCTGGTAAAGCTGCTACATCGCCCGATTTGGCGTCGTAGAACGCTAGGGTCGCTTCGTCCAGTTCGAAGGTCACCACCATGGAAGCTCCTGGTTGAAGTGAGATGCGTTTGAAGCCTCTGAGGGCTTTGGCTCTGGCTTGCGGGGCGGTTCGTTGTACGTAGAGTTGCACCACTTCTTCACCGCTTCGTTTACCCGTGTTGGTCACTGTAACGGAAACCGTTTTAGCACTTTTGTCGATACTGGGGTTGCTATACGTGAAATTGGTATAGCTCAGACCGTACCCGAAGGGGTAGAGGGGTTTGGTTTCCAGAAAACGATAAGTCCTGCCCTTCATGCTGTAATCCTCGAAGTCGGGCAGTTGGTTGTCGCCCGTGTAAAAGGTGATGGGCAATCGACCGGATGGGTTGTACTTTCCAAACAGGACATCGGCAACGGCTTGTCCCCCTTTTTCCCCGGGGTACCAAGCTTGCAGGATGGCTCTGCACACCTTGTCTTCCTCTGACAGCCCCATGGCTGACCCAGAGCAATTGACAAAGACGATTTGTTTACCGGCTTTTGCGAGGGCTTTGACCAATGCGCGCTGGACGGAAGGTAGTTCGATGGTCGTGCGGTCGCCCCCCTTGAAACCTGGTAAGTTGACCCGCATCTGCTCACCTTCCAGGCGGGGAGAGATGCCTCCCACAAAGATGACCTTTTCACAGGCCGGCAAAAGGGCCATCAAGGAATCGACGGTAGACTGCACCTTGTCCTCAGCCACCACATGAGGAGTCTTGATATGGGGCAAGGATGTGTTTAGGGCTGCTTCCAGGCCTTGAAGTATGGTGATGGTTTTGTATGGTGTGCCGTTGTAGTTACCCCATTGCATGGTTTCGTTGTCGGCGTTGGGTCCCATCACCAACAAGCCTTCTGCTGTAGAGGGCAATGGGAGCACGCTTTTATCGTTTTTAAGCAACACCAGTGATTTCCTGGCCATCTCGAGGGCCAATTGTTGGTGGGCTTCGCAGTTGACGACGCTCATGGGAATGCGCGTCCAGGGCACCAGACTGTCGGCATCGAAATCGCCCAGCTCAAAGCGTGTCTTGAGCAACCGCTTGAGGCTGACATCCAGTTCTGATTCAGCAATCAGCCCTTTCTGAACGGCGTTAACCAGCGATCTGTAGCTGTTGCCGCATTCCAGGTCGGTGCCAGCCCGTACGGCAGCACTGGAAGCGGTCGCCGAATCAGCGTGCGTCTCGTGTTTGCCCTTTTCATAAAAATCATCAATGGCACCACAATCACTCACGACCACATGTTGGTAATTCCATCCTTCGCGTAGGATGTTGATCAACAGTTTGTCGCTCCCGCAGCAAGGATTTCCTTCATAACGGTTGTAGGCGCACATCACTTGTTTGACATTGGCATCCTTTACCAGGGCTTTGAAAGCAGGCAGGTAGGTTTCCCACAAATCTTCGGGGTTGATGGCTTCGGCGTTGAAGCTGTGTCGGTTCCATTCAGGTCCGCTGTGCACGGCGTAATGTTTGGCGCAGGCCATGGCTTTGGCATAGTGGCTGTCATCAGGCCCTTGAATACCTTTTACGACAGCAATCCCAAGGCGTGTGGTCAGGTAAGGATCTTCGCCGTAGGTTTCCTGGCCACGTCCCCAACGCGGATCCCTGAAAATATTGATGTTGGGCGTCCAGAAAGTCAGGTTCTTGTACTTGCCCCGTTTGTTTTCCACCTGTTTGTTGTGGGTGGTTTTCGCTCTGGCCTCGTCGCTGACGGCCGTGAAAGTTCTGAAAACGGCGTCTTCATCAAACGTGGCGGCCATACCGATGGCTTGCGGAAAAACAGTGGCGTAACCGCTGCGTGCAACACCGTGCAGGGCTTCGTTCCACCAACCAAACGCGGGTACGCCCAATCTGGGGATTGGTTTCGAATTATCCTGCATGAGGGCAACTTTTTCTTCCAGGCTGAGACGATTCAAAAGGTCCTGAGCACGAACCTCGTGTGAAAGACCAGGGTCGGTATAGGATGGTTGGGCCAATAACGTTGAGGCCAGGCTTGTTGCAAGCAGACAAAGTAGCAATCTTGGTGTTTTCATGAAGGTAATAACGTTAAACATGGGCAAAAATAGGGGTTTAAAACGAGGTAAGAGGGGAGGACTGCGTGCAAAAGGTGTATTTTTTCCCTATTTTTGCAGGGTGACCTACAAACCATGAATCCAACACGTCTCTTGTTACTATTTTGTTGCTGGTTGAGCAGCGTGGTCTTGTCGGCCACTCCCTTTCTTACCATCGACTCGCTCACCAGCGAGCACGAGGCTATTCAAGGCCGCATATCTTTCGTGGTGCAGGATAAATTGGGCTTTATCTGGTTTAGTTCGTTCAACGGCCTTCACAAGTACGATGGGTACACCATCAGAAAGTACAAATCAGAACCGGGCAGCAACAGCCTGTTGCTTAGCAATCGCATCGATGAGATCGTCGTCAACAGTGAGAATGACCTGTGGTGCCAATCATCAAGTCGCATCTACCTTTTCAGACAGCATGATGAGCAGTTTGTCGATGTTCAGACAGCTTTCGAAAAGGTGGCAGGGCAGGCTTTGACCATCGCCGATTTTTTTGCTCTTTCCAACGGGGTAACCTGGATGATAGCCAACAATGGGCTTTGCCTGCGTGTGTCTGATGCTGCGCCTTTGGACAGTTGCTTCCTAATGGATGTTGGATTGGCTCACAATCACGATGTATTCACGATACAGTTGGACAAATGGGGTCGTGAATGGATTCTGACCAGGAACGGTGCCTTTTTATATGGAAAAAAGGAGCCTGTCAGCACCATACCCTTTCGTTTTCTGTATGAAAACGGATCTCAAGTTTGGTTGACCGCTTCCACCGGTGTGATGGCTGTGTTTGCCGGTTCATCTAAACGACTCACAGCGTTACCCTTTCCCCAGCCGGTGAAAGCCATCCATCATCAAGTCTCGTCACACGATGGCTTGTTGGTGACGGCCACTGATAAAGGCGTGTATCTTACCAATACATCGACACGTTTGACCTGGCTGTTGAACTCTTTGGTTCTGGAAAGGGTTTACCGCGATTCCAACGGACAAGTGTGGGGGGTAGCTTCGGATCGACGCATTCACCGTCTCTCCAAGGAGGGTGTCGACAAGGTGTTGCCTCTTCCTCTCGATTGCCGTTTTGCTGACAGCAGAGTTACCTTTCGTCTGGATGATAAGGGCCTGATGTGGCTGTTTTTTTTCGAGACGGGCGTTATCCTTTATTTTGATGAGGCCACGCAAACGTTCAAGTACCCCTTAAATGCTCACAAGGGTCAGGGTGAATACCACGGCTATTTTGAAGACAGGCAGGGGTCGCTGTGGTATCGTCAACCGTACACTCTACACAAAGTTACTTGTCACAACGTGCCCGTTCGTTTGGATTATAAACTGGGACAATCCGAGCTTCGCAGTTTGATGACTGACGACAATAACCGATTGTGGCTGGGGTATAAAGACGGTGACATCCGCTTGTACGATACACAAAATCAATTTTTGGGACGTTTGCATCCCAATGGTCAGATCAGTAAGGCTCCAACACCTTTTGGTGCTTCAGCCTATTCCCTTTTCAATGACAGCAAAGGCCGTATTTGGATAGGTTCCAAAAGCCAGGGACTGTACTTGCTCGAACCGAAACGTGAGGGCGAACAGTACACTGTGACCCATTACAACGGTGCTGCTTCTGATAATGGTGGCTTGCGTGGTGAATCTGTTTATTCCATTACTGAAGATAGTTACGGGCAGATTTGGGTGGGTACGTATGACGGTGGGCTCAACCTATGGCAGGATGGCCGTTTCCGCCATATTGACAATGGATTGGGACGCCAAGGCTCAAAAGTGATGCCACAGGCTGTGCGTTTTGTGGGGGAAGTCGCTCCCGGTGTGGTCATGGTGGGTTCAAAAGAAGGCCTGTTTGTGTTTGACGCTCGTTTTGACAGCCCTGAAGCACTCACTTTGCACCGAAACATTAAAGGAAGCGATGCTGGCTCTCTCAGCGACAACGATGTCATGTATGTTTACCCATCCAGAAGCGGTGCTTTGTATGTGGCAACCAACAGTGGAGGGGTAGACCGCATTCTTTCTGACAATTTATTATCCGACAACCTGCGTTTTGAAACCTTGACAAAAAAACAAGGGTTGGCATCGGATATCGCTTTCTCGTTGATTGAAGATGCCAGGGGTAGGCTGTGGATCATCAGTAGCGATGCTTTTACACGCCTGGATCCGGACTCGGGTAGTATTGATGTGTTCAGAACATCTCAACTCGGTTATCACGTGCTACTGTCTGAGGCTAAGCCTTTGTACCGTAATGGCCTTTTTCATGTGGGCACGTTGAACGGCCTGCTAACCCTTGATCCTTTGGCTTTGACGAAGCGGCGTTACCAACCGCCCCTTGTGATGACCGACTTGCTTGTGCAAAACCAACCGGTTTATAATCGCCTTGGGGATGACAATACGCTGATTCTTAAATCGAACGAACGTAATCTGACCTTGCACTTTGCAGCCCTGGATTACCAACGCACTGCTCCCATCCGGTATGCCTATTACCTGGAGGAGGTAGACGAACATTGGACAGAGACCGATGAAAACCGTATCACCTACCTCAACCTGCCTAAGGGAAAGCACGTGCTGCACCTGAAGTCGACCAATGGGGACGGCGTTTGGGTGGACAATGAAACCCTGGTGACGTTGTATGTGAAACCTCGATTCTTTGAACAATTCTGGGGACACTTGGTCATTGGTATCATTGTATTGTTATTGTTGTGGCTGGTGTTTGAATTCTACCAACGCTTCTATAATTTAAGACATCGGTTGACACTGGAACAGCAGATGACGGACATCAAACTGAATTTCTTCACTGATATTTCCCACGAATTAAGGACGCCTTTGACCCTCATCGACGGGCCAGTCAGTGAAGTCCTTCAGGATACTTCGCTCACACCGCGTTCAAGGCATTACCTTGAATTGGTGCAAAGCAACGCTAGTCGTATGTTGACCATGGTCAATCAAATCCTGGATTTCCGCAAATTGCAACACAACAAGATGAGTCTCTTGCTCGAACAGCTTGATATCAAGAACTTGTTGGAGCAGGTGTTGGAACAATTTGAGGAATTAGCTCACCAGCATCGTCTTACCCTCCGATTAATGCAAGGCACAGCGACCCTTGAACCGCTTTGGCTGGACAGGGATAAAATTGAAAAGCTCTTCTTCAATTTGTTGGCCAATGCCATCAAGTATACACCTGATGGGAAGTCCATTACCGTAACGATGGAACAACTAGCGGACAAACTGGTGGTGAGCGTCGAAGACGAAGGTCAAGGCATACCCAAGGATCGGTTGGGAGACATTTTTCAACGCTTCGAGACCGTGGCCACCAGCAACTTGTTTAAAACATCTTCTGGATTGGGCTTGTCTCTTGTGAAACGATTTGCTGATTTGCACCACGCTACGGTGATTGCTGAAAGCGAAGAACAAAAAGGGAGTCGATTTACCGTTTGCTTTCAACTTGGCAAGGCTCACTTCGAAGGCGACAAGGTGGACTACCTGGTGGACGATGGAACCGATCAGGGTAACCAACAGCCGGTAGAACCCCTTATTTCCGAGACTGTTCAGGAGGTAGAGAAAGCCACAGTGCTGGTTGTAGAAGACAATCCAGATTTGAGGAGTTTTATTCACAACCTGTTGAATGACCAATTCAATGTTGTAGAAGCTTCCGACGGGGCTGAAGGTTTACAAGCTGCAAAAATGGTATGGCCTGATCTGATTATTAGTGATGTGGTGATGCCTACCATGGATGGTTTTGAATTGGTAAGCCACATCAAGGGTGATCCTGATATTTACCACATCCCTGTTATTTTATTGACAGCCAAGACTGGGGTGGAGAGCCGTATTAAAGGGGTCGAGTTGGGTGCCGACGACTATGTGATGAAACCATTCAGCGCAAATTACTTAAGGGCTAGGGTGAACGCTATGATTGAGCAACGCCGTCATTTACGGTTGCGCTTGTTGGAATCCTTGTCTGATAAGGTAGAAGGTAGGGCGACATTAACCCTTGAGCCTAGCCTGCCACACATCACACCGGCCGATGAAGTGTTTGTCGAGAAAGTGATGAACTTTATGGAAACCAACATGGACAACGCCCAATTAACCATCTCGGAATTTGCGGAAGCCCTTAACCTGGGGCGTTCTGTTTTCACCAACAAACTGAAAGCCATTCTGGGCTTGACCCCTGTTGAATTTGTTCAGGAAATGCGCTTGAAAAGGGCGCGGCAGTTGTTGGATACACACAATTTTACCATCATGGAAGTCGCCTTTCAAACAGGGTTTAACGATCCCAAATACTTTAGTCTTTGTTTTAAGAAATACTATGGGATGAGGCCTTCCGTTTATTTGAAACAATCTACCGATGTCAACGAAGAAACAACCTATCAATAATCGCCCTCGTCACCTTACGTTCGTTTGTCTGTTTTTGGCCGGCACCATGGGTCTGGCTACCAATCCTACATCAGAGTCTGCCTCGGTAAACCTGGAAGACTTGGCAGCCGAAGCAACCCCGTTTGAATCGCACCTCTCGTTGGTGGTTGATTCATCCGCTATTCATCATTGCTGTCCCTATGTGGGTAAGGTCATCAGCCCTTTTGGCTCCAGGGGTGGTCGTAGACACACCGGATCGGACATCAAGCTTCAACAGGGCGACACGGTCAAAGCGGCTTTGAAAGGCGTGGTCAAGATGGCTAAAAATTATTCTGGCTACGGAAAACTGGTCATCATCACACATGCCGATGGCTACGAGACCTACTATTCCCACCTGAGTAAAATGTTGGTCAAGGAGGGTGAATCCGTCTTGGCCGCTCAACCGATAGGATTGGGCGGAAGAACGGGTAGGGCTACCACCAACCACCTGCATTTTGAGGTCAGGCGGCATGGGGCTCCCCAGAACCCGGAGCGCTACTTCGACTTTGCATCGGGTACGCTGAAAAAAAACATCGTTGTAGGCGCCAGGGAGCTGGTTTTTGGTTTTCACGACAAGAAGCACACGGCTGGTGCGATGGCTGCCCAAGGTAGTCAGACCTCTGACAGTACACTCACAACGGTTGATGTTTCGTGTAATGACCCACAGTACGTGCGGGTGCAAAAAGGGGACACCTTGTACTCTCTGGGCAAACGCCACGGCAAAACGGTAAAAGAGCTTCAATCGCTCAATAACCTGAAAGGTTTCTTGCTAAAAATTGGCCAACAACTCAGGGTATACTGAGTGGATCCATGAGGGTGTATTCACCCATGGGCAACTTTTTCAGGCTTTCCTCAATTTGTGATTTATCGCCTACAATAACCCACACCATCTGGTCGGGTTTGACAATGGTTTTGGCCGCTTGGTTGACTTCCTTGGTGGTCAGCGCTTGAAGGCTGGTTGTGTACGTTTGCAGCCAAGCTGGTGTTTTCCCGAATTCGAGGGCGTTAACCAACGAGCCCGTCAAGCCTGACAGCGTTTCCCAGTCGTTGGGGATGGACAATACCGTGTTGGTCTGCTCAGCCCGAAATTCTGCTTCGGTAATGGGCTTCGATGACAGGATGCCCTTGAATTCCTTGAGCATCTCCTGCACGGTTTCCGCCGTTTTATCGCTTTGGACAGAGGTTACCGCCACAAAAGCGCCTTGCCCTGTGTATTGGCGAATGATTGATCGGGCGCCGTAGGTCCAGTGTTTTTCCTCCCTCAGGTTTGCGTTTAAGCGTGACAAGAACGATCCTCCCAACAGGGTGTTCATCAGTTGGTAGGCCTCCCAGTCTTTATCAAAGCCGGTGGGGGCGAGGTTGGCGGCCAACACGACGGATTGAGCAGCCCCCGGTTTGTCAATTAGGTATAGCTTGGATTTGTTTGACGCGGTGATGGTCGAGGTCGATTTCACCGGCATCCGGCCCTTTTTCCAGTCGGCAAACGCCTTTTCCAATTTGGTTTTCAAGTCGGCTTCACTGATGTCGCCGGCTACCACCAAAAAGCCGTTGTTGGGTCTGAACCAGGATTGGTGAAAAGCCTGTATGTCGGAACGCTTGATGGCTTGCACACTCTTTTCCGTACCCAGACCTGAGTTGGGCTGTCCATAGGGGTGTTCGGCACCGTACAGCAGGCCGTTTAATACCCGTGAGGCTAGTTGAGAGGGATTTGACAGCTCTTGCTGAATACCCAGGAGCTGGCGGGCTTTCTCGCGCTCCACACTTTCTTCAGGATAGGTCGGTTTGAGTAGAACTTCGGCGAAGAGGTTGAGGGAGGCATCGAAACGTTGGCTGAGGCTATTGAGGGACATGTATGTTTTGTCCAGCCTGGAGTATACCTGCAAGGTGCTGCCCAGGTTGTTGAGGGCTTCGCTCAGCTCTTCTCCCGAACGGTTTTCGGTGCCTTCCATCATCATGGTGCCTGTCAGGTAAGCCAGACCCGGACTCTGTGTGGTGTGGTCAGCCGCATAACCGGCGTCGAAGCAGGCGTGCATCCGAATGAGGGGCAGGTTGTGCTGTTCGATCAGGTAGACAGGCAGTCCGTTACTCAGGGTAAAGGTTCTCGTCGTCGGAAAGGCGGTGTTTGGTGTTTTATCTACGGCAGGCATTTGAGTCCTGTCCAGGTTGTCTTCGGCGTTGCTATGCTCTGGGTAGGGCAGGATGTCCAGCCTGAAACTACCATCTTCCAGCCATTCGTTGGCCGTTTGTTTGAGTTGGGCTGGTGTGGCGTTTACCATCCAGGCCAGATCCTGTTTGTAGTGGTCGGGACGTCCCATGTATGTTTCGCAGGCGGCCAACAGGTCGCTTTTGTTGCTCAATCGTTCCAAACCGCGTACAAAGCCGGCGTAATAGGCCGTCCTCACCCGCTCGACTTCCGCCTGAGTGGGGCCTTCCTTAAGCAGGCGTCGTAATTCTTCTTCAATCACAGCGTCGATGGCCGATAGTTCCACGCCTTCTCTGGCGTTGGCGATGAGGTAGAACTGGCCACTGATTTCCTTATCATCCACAAAAGCGAACACCTCGCTGGCCAGGCCTTCGTCTGAGACGAGTCGCTTGTACAGCCTGGATGATTTGTCAGAAGCCATAATCATACCCAACAGGTTAAGGTGGGCCTGAGCTTCAGAGCCCCAGCCGGGTACGTTCCATACTTTATACAACCTGGCTTGCGGCACCCTGTCGAGGGCGACCTGGTGTTGCGTGCCTGTCATCTTGGCTACCCAACTTTTTGGTCTGGTGATGGGCGGGCAGGCCGGTATGGCGTCGAAGTATTTTTTAACCAGTGTCAAGGCCTCTTCCGGTTTGATGTCGCCGGCCAGGCTGAGTACGGCGTTGTTGGGGCCGTAATAGTTGTTGAACCACTCTTTGACGTCATCGATCGTGGCTGCTGCCAGGTCTTCCATGCTGCCAATGACTGTCCAGGAGTAGGGATGTCCCTGTGGGTAAGTGCCTTTGGCCAGGATTTCCTCGGCGATGTTGTATGGTTGGTTGTCATACTGACGTTTCTCGTTCATGACCACACCCCGTTGGACGTCGACCTTGACGCTGTCCAAGCCCTTGGCCAAAAAGCCCATGCGGTCGGCTTCCAGCCAAAGTACCCGCTCAAGGCCGGCTTTGGTGAATGTTTCATAGAAGTTGGTCCTGTCGTAGTACGTGCTGGCATTGTTGTTTCCTCCGCCCACGGATTGAAGTATGGCGTCGAAGTTGTCCCAATGCTCCGTACTGGTGAACATGATGTGCTCAAATAGGTGTGCGAAGCCGGTCTTGCCCTGTTTCTCATCTTTACTCCCTACGTGATAATACAGGCAGAGAGAGATCAACGGGGTTCGGCTATCTTCGTGGACAAGTAGGGTCAGACCGTTGTCCAACACGTATTTCGTACAGGGAATGTCAATCTGGGGCAGGTTGCCACTGGAGGGCTGAGCCAACAGGGATATGCTCATTATCGTGAAAATTAATAAGGTTAGGTGTTTCATTGGTCGTAGATTTCAGATTATTACCTATGATAAAAGCCCCTTCGGGCCTTTGTGTCAAACACACCGACAAAGGTGAGAAAAAAAGTGGTAGCTTGGCAGGACTGTTTCCAGAATACGCAACAATGCGCGATTTTATGTACTTTTGGGCCGAGACTATGGCAAGAAAAACCAGAAAAATACCGGAACCTGTCAACCTCTCCGTGGAAGCACGGTGGGTCAGGGAAACCTTGAGTGAATACGGCCGTTCGACTGACTTTTTGTCGGTGGTTGACGAATGGGCGGTCTTGCCGGAGCGGGTCAAGGGTCTGGTGGACTTGGCTGTTTCCGGTGATGTGCATCCCTTCCCCCAGTACGCCTCCCACCTGTTGCTGCACGTGGCCAGGAAAAATCCCGAAGGTGTGGCGATTCATCATGATCAATTGCTGGATGGTGTCCTGGCTACCGACAATACGTCCGTCAAACGCAACGGCCTGGGTGCTCTGCTTTGCCTGCCCATCCAACCGTACCGCGAAGGTGATTTGCTCGATTGGCTTTTCAAGGTGTTTCAGGATCCGGCCTCCCAGCCTGGTCTGATTTCCTATACTGCCAGAAAACTGGCCGATTTTGTAAAAGCCTACCCCGAACTCAAGGAAGAAGTCCTCATGGCCTTGGAATGGCGGGCCGATATGACCGGAGATAAGGGGTTGATGGTGCTGAAGCGGTTCTTTCGGTGAGACGAGAATTCGTGGGACAGAAGGAATAAGGTTCAACGGTTTACTAATCAGTCTTTCAAGCATGAAATCGGAACAACATAAATGCCGTCCTTTCGTCTGTAGGCGAAACTGCTTGATGCTGTCAATACCATGAGGAATGAGGGACTTTTCATTCTTGTGGTGTCAATTTTTGATGCAAGGGCAAGTAGGGTTGAGGCCCCATTTTCTATCAGGTGATCACCTCCCAGTTTTATTTCAATAAGGCCATAGTTGCCATTACGCAAGTGTACGACGGCATCACATTCAAGTCCAGACTTGTCTCGATAATGATAGACTTCACCCTCTATTGATTGTGCAAAAACACGGAGATCACGCACGCAAAGCGTCTCAAACAATAGTCCAAATGTTTCCAAATCGTTCATTAGGTCTTCCGGGCCTAGCCCAAGTGCGGCAGTAGCTATTGATGGATCGACATAATAACGTGTATTTGTCGTTCGAATGGCTGTTTTGGATCGTAGGTTGGGATTCCATGATGCCATTTCTTCTACCACAAATATGCGTCGTAAAGCATTTAAATAACTGTAGATGGTGTTGTCATCGATGGTTTCGTTTTCATTCGCCTTCATGTCCTGACTTAATTGAGAAAAGGATGCCTGAGTTCCTTGATGTCTGGCATAGGAGCGCATGAGTCTTTTGACTCGAGAAGCATCACGGTTCACTCCATCAACGCGTTGAATGTCTGCATTGACTACAGCGTCGTAATAATCAAACGCTTGATCAAGAGCAATGGTATCAGGTTGCAGAGATGAGCTAGGCCAGCCTCCCCGGCAAGTGAGGAATGCGATACGATGCAAGCCAGTATCGTTGTGGGCAGCAATGGTCTGCGGAGCATCAAACAGTTGGCGCAGACTGATAACGCCTGAAGAGTCACCAGATTCCCATAAACTCATGGGACGCATTAAAAGCCATGCAAATCGTCCGGTACCTGTGTGGTGAATAGCGTCTACATTGGCCGGTACAGCTGAACCCGTAAGAATAAAATGACCAAAACCTTTACGATGGTCCACTTCGAAACGTATGGCGTCCCATAATTTTGGTGCTAGTTGCCATTCATCAATCAATCGGGGCGTGTCTCCATTCAACAGTAAATCCGGACTATCGCTTGCAAAAAGCATGTATTGATCATAGCGCTTAGGGTCAGATAGATAGATGTTGCTTGAAGCCTGCTGTTCTGCCGTTGACGTTTTACCGCACCATTTGGCTCCTTCAATCAATACAGCCCCCTTGCCTTGTAGTTTACGCTTGAGTAAAGGGTCAATGACCCGTGACTTGTAAGTGGAGGTATCCATGGGTATTATCGGTTGGTTTTCAGTCACAAAGATAGGATAAATTTTTACATTCAGTAATTTGGCATTATTTTATTCAGTAATATGGCGTCGTTTTATTCAGTAATTTGGCAGAATCTTAGGCGGATTTGTGTACATTCACAGGCTGTAATAACCTCAGATTGTCGGACTGATATGATGGAAAAAAGGACTGATGGTATTAGGAAGGTTAATTCGTGTTGGGTAATTTAAACAGTATTGGCAACGTGAAACACGACATACATGGCATATTTTTGTTTGATGCTGGCTTCCAATCGGGCATCAATGCAACAATTCGAAGTGCCTCTTTGTCTAAAGCAGGATGAATGGACCTACAAATAAATGGACAAATGATTTTCCCTGACTCATCAATAATGAATTTGACAATAACACGCTCTTGTATTCTCTGTTCTTTACATTCAGAAGGATATTCAATGTTTTTTATTAGAAAAGCAATAAGTTCATCTTCTCCTCCGGGAAACTGGGGTAAGCGTTCGGGCTCACTAAATATAGTTGAATTATTAGGGCATATTTGATTATATAATGAATCACATCGGACATACATTGTTTTTACACTATCGTTTGTGGTTTTTGGTTCTGATTGTGTAACTGTTTGATGTCTGATCTTCGTTATGTGTTTGCAGGAATACAGGTTGAAACTGTATGTCACAAAAAAAAAGGAAGCAAATAATCAGGTAACTCTTCTTAATTGCCATATTCAAGGTGCTTTTTTGCCTTTCTTGGTTTAAGAAATGGACTTCTTCGATAAGATGGTTATCGGTAATGTGTTTCTCTTTCGGTAGCAAGATATGAAATCGAATCAGATTGGGAAACAAGTAGTAGAGATAGGTTGTCATAAGAAAAAGGGATTGTCCCCTCAAATAAAAAACGCCCGACTATCAATCTGATAATCAGGCGTTTCGCTATTTAAGTGTTGTTCCGCTAGGACTCGAACCCAGACAAACAGAACCAGAATCTGTGGTGCTACCATTACACAACGGAACAGTGTCGCGTAAGACGGAGCAAAAGTAGCACTTTTTTTTCAATCAAGCAATTGAAGACCCTGGATTTTTTTGCAGATGACGTTGTTCAAGGGCCTGGAAGGCAGATTTAAGCTCTGCAAAGACGTCCTTAACCCGTTCGATTTTGGTGGCTCTGTAAGCGTTGCTGCCACAGAAGGCGTAGCCGCTGTTCATCTTGCCTTTGAAGGCACTGTAGAGAGCTGAGATGATGCAGTAGGGGCTGCGGGTGTAGTCGCAAGTCTTGATGCAGTGCACAGGGCAACGGAGCGGTTTCTGTTTGCCTTCCTTGACTTTTTGCAGGAACTGGTTGAACACAGCCCGTCCAGGCATGCCTACAGGACTCTTGATGATGGCGATGTCCTTTTCGTCAGCGTTGATGTAGGATTGTTTGAACACCGGAGAGGCATCGCATTCCTCGGTGGTAACGAAGCGGGTACCCATTTGGACACCGTCGGCACCGAGGGCCATGATGTTGTACATGTCTTCGCCTGTGTAGATACCGCCACCAGCGATGATGGGGATGCGTTGACCGTACAAGGCCTCATAAGGCCTGACCACGGAAACCACATCGGGAATGAGGTGTTCGATGGAGAAGGCGTCATCGTCCAGCTGTTCGGGTTTGAAACCCAGGTGACCGCCAGCTTTGGGGCCTTCC
The DNA here is from genome assembly GCA_012718945.1 of Bacteroidales bacterium. GTDB lineage: Bacteria > Bacteroidota > Bacteroidia > Bacteroidales > UBA1402 > UBA8389. Next base: position 6,198 of record JAAYBL010000144.1, on the reverse strand, counting down.
ACTACCAGCGCGTCGGGGAGGTAGTTGTAGTTGTTTTTCCACTTTTCGATGAGGAGCTTGGCTGCCCTGCCTGAAGAGACGATGGGTACCAGTTTGGTCTTGCTGTCCTTTTCCAGGAAGGAGGGCAGGTCAAGGGGCAGGCCGGCGCCTGAGAACAGGATGTCGGCTTTTTCCTTGATGGCTGTCTTCACTATGTCGGCGTAATTGGTCATGGCGACCATGACGTTGACACCGATGATGCCTTTTTGAGATTTCTCCCTGGCCAGACGCAATTCTTCCTTGAGTCCGAGTATGCTGGCTTTCAAGTAGTCTGGAGAGAGTTTCTTGTAAAGCAAGCCGAGTCCGGCGCTCGAGATGACCCCTATGCCGCCTTGATTGGCGACAGCCGAGGCCAGGCCGGAAAGGGAAATGCCGACCCCCATCCCGCCTTGTATGACGGGGAAGGAGACGTTCAGATTCCCGATGGCTAATTGTTTCATATTATGTTGATTAGATTAAAAAAGGACAGCCGTTTTTCATACATCCGGGATGGATGGTGTGAAATCATGGCTGTCCGTATTTTGTTAGAGCAAGAAGACTCAGGTTCTACACCTTAGCCATCATGCACTTGGTGTATTTGGTCATTTCGTCGGGTTTGCCACCGGCGATGATGTTGGCATGCTTGGCCACTTCACCGACGGTGAACTGGGTAAACACTTCGGCTGAGACCCTGAACATGACGTCCCGGCTGGCATCGCTGACCAACAGGTGGGACATGAGGATGTAACCGGCCATTTCCACCAGACGTCTGGCCTGGAAGTCAACGTAGTCGTTGTTTTTATGTTCCATAACATCGGCAGCAGACGCCTCGTAGGTGTCGGCCAAGCCTTTTAGGGTTTCCCTCAAGCCGGTTAGTTCAGGGCTGGTGGGATCTTGTTCGTATTGACGCATCATGTTCAGGTAGGTGCCTGTGGTGACGTGGCGGATGGCAGCCACCACCTGCAACTGAGTCGTACCCTCGTAAATAGAGGTGATGCGGGCGTCGCGGTAGATGCGTTCGATGGGGTAGTCTTTCATGAAACCCGAACCACCGTGAATCTGGAGGGAGTCGTAGGCGTTCTGGTTGCAGAATTCGCTGGACAGGCCTTTGGCTACAGGAGTGCAGGCATCAGCCAGCCGTTGGTAACGTTTCATTTCTTCGCGTTCGGCCGGTTCGAGTTTGCGTTCCTCGGCTATCTGGCCCCAGGTTTTGTAGATGTCTACAAATCGGGCGGTTTCGTAGAGCATGGTGCGGGAAGCGTCCAACTTGGCTTTCATCAGCCCTAGCATCTGAAAAACAGCGGGGAATTCGATGATGGCTTTGCCAAACTGTTTGCGGTCTTTGGCATAGGCCAGCGCTTCGTTGTAGGCGGCTTGGCTGACACCGACAGATTGAGCGGCAATTCCCAGGCGGGCACCGTTCATCAGGGACATGACGTACTTGATCAGACCTAGTTTTCGGTCACCGCAGAGCTCAGCTTTGGCGTTGCGGAACACCAATTCGCAGGTGGGTGAGCCCTTGATGCCCATCTTGTTTTCGATGCGACGAACCGTTACACCGCCGTCGCGCTTGTCGTAAATGAACATGGACAAGCCGCGGCCGTCCTTGGTGCCATCTTCCGAGCGGGCAAGGACCAGGGCAATGTCGCCGTCACCGTTGGTGATGAAGCGCTTCACGCCGTTCAGGTACCAGTAACCGTCGGCCTCATTGTAGGTGGCTTTCAGCATGACAGCCTGGAGGTCAGACCCTGCATCGGGTTCAGTCAGGTCCATGGCCATGGTTTCCCCGGCGCAGACCCTGGTCAGGAAGCGTTCTTTTTGATCTTCTGATGCAAATTCGTGGATGGTTTCGGCGCAGTCCTGCAAGCCCCAGATGTTGGTGAAACCGGCATCGACGGCGGAGACCATGTCGGCGCACATGATGTAGGGTACGATGGGGAAGTTGAGTCCATTGTACTTTCTGGGCAGGGTGATGCCCATCAGACCGGCTTTGATCAAGGCATCCAGGTTTTCGGCGGTACCCGGGGCGTATTTCACGTGGCCATCTACCAGGCTGGGACCGTCGTGGTCGACGTCTTCAGCGTTAGGGCCAATGATTTCACTGCAAATTTCCCCCGTCAGTTCAAGCACTTTGTCGTAGCTGTCCATGGCGTCTTCAAAGTTCTGGGGAGCGGTGTCGCAGCAGTCTTTTTCTGCAAACTGCCTTTCCTTCAGGTTCACGATGTGCCGCATCAGCGGGTGGTTGAGGTGGAACCTCAATTCGGGGTGTTCGGTATAGAAGTTGGCCATCTTATTTCGAGTTTTTCTTGTAGTACTTGATGAGTTTGGGAATCACAGTTTCCACATCGCCGGTGATGACGTAGTCGGCCACGCTGTTGATGGGCGCTGCCGGGTCGTTGTTGATGGCAATGATGATGGAACTTTCCTGCATGCCGGCGATGTGTTGGATCTGGCCCGAAATACCACAGGCGATGTAGAGTTTAGGTCTGACCGTCACACCGGTCTGGCCAATCTGGCGGGCATGGTCGGCAAAGCCGGCATCAACGGCGGCGCGAGAAGCACCGACTTCACCACCCAGTACGGCGGCCAGGTCGAAGAGCAGCTTGAACCCATCCTTGGAACCCATGCCATAGCCACCGCTCACGATGATGGGGGCTGACTTGATGTTGATTTTAGAGGCTTCCACATGACGTTCGATGACGCTGACGGCGAAATCGGTGTCGGAAACATAATCGGCCACGTTCAGTTGGTTGACCTTGCCCTTGTAAGCTGGATCGATGGGCTCTTTTTTCATCACACCTTCCCTGACGGTGGCCATTTGGGGCCTGCAGTCGGGGTTGATGATGGTGGCAACGATGTTGCCCCCAAATGCGGGACGGATTTGATAGAGCAGGTTTTCGTACACCTTGTCGGCTTTCTTATCTTCGTGACTGCCGATTTCAAGTGCGGTACAGTCGGCCGTCAGACCGCTGTGCAGGGCTGAAGAAACACGGGGACCCAGGTCGCGACCTACGCTGGTGGCGCCCATCAGGGCAATCTGTGGCTTTTCTTGTTGGAAAAGTTTGATGAGAATGGCGCTGTGGGGCAAGGTGGTATAGGGGGCCAGGCGAGGATCGTCGGCGATGTGCACCACATCCACACCATAGGGGAAAAGGACTTTTTCAATGCCATTCAACTTGTGACCTATCGCAACAGCTTCTAGTTGGCAGGAAAGTTGGGTGGCCAGCGTGCGGCCTTTGGTCAGCAACTCCAGGCTGACGTCTCCGATGAGGCCGTCTTCAATTTCGCAGTATACAAATACGTTGTTCATAGTTATCCGATGGTATGGTTGCTGATGAGTTCCTGAATCAAGGCTTCAATTTCGGTGTCGTTGTCAGTCAGTGTCTTGCTTTCCTTGGCCTGGAAAACCACGTTTTCCACTTTCTTGACCTTCGTGGGAGAGCCCGAGAGACCCAATTCGGCGGGTTCGCAGACAATGTCGTTGACGTTCCATTCCCCGATGTGCAGGAATTCCCTGCTGTTGTTCAGGCTGATGTAATCTTCGTTGGCAGCCTGCAGTTCGTTGGGGATGCGGGCATACTTGTACTTCATGAGCAAGCGGGCGTTGCGTGGTCTGCAGGCAGGAGCTGAGCCGTTGACGGTGACCAACATGGGCAGTTTGCCCTCCAGTACTTCGATACCTTTCTCGATGCGGCGTTTTACCCTGATGCGCCCTTTTTCAACGGAGAGAATCTCTTCGGCGTAGGTGATTTGAGCCATACCCAGTTTTTCGGCAACCTGGGGGCCTACCTGGGCGGTGTCACCGTCGATGGCCTGGCGACCGCAGACAATCACATCAAGTTGGGGTAGGTTGCGAATGGCGCAGCTTAACGCATACGACGTAGCCAAGGTGTCGGAACCGGCGAAGGCGCGGTCACTGAGTACATATCCCTTGTCGGCTCCCCTGTAAAGGGCTTCGCGGATGACTTCGGCGGCCCTGAATGGCCCCATCGTCAAGACGGTCACGGTTGAACCAGGGTGTTTGTCTTTCAGGCGGAGGGCCTGTTCCAGTGCGTTCAGGTCTTCTGGATTGAAGATGGCCGGGAGGGCGGCCCTGTTGACGGTTCCTTCGGCCGTCATCGCGTCCTTGCCGACATTCCTCGTGTCAGGAACTTGTTTGGCAAGTACAAGAATGTTCAAACTCATATATACAGTATTTGGTGTTTTTCACTCTACCGGCAATCCGTCCATCGGATAATGGGTAAAACCGGTGGCGCAAAGGTAAGAAACCTCGGCAATATCACACCTTTTTTAGGAAAAATTTGCACATAAAAAGGTGTTATGTGCAATAAGTAAGGTGTGGTGTTGAAAAGTAGGCTGATTAGCAGCCGAGCAGATTACTTGAAGCGGTAACGTAAACCCAAGCCGAGGGAGAATGCAAAAGGCTCTTCGGTGCGACTGGAAATGGGCTGGTCGGCCTCATAGGCATAAGTGGCGCCGGGTTCGATGTAAACCAGGAAGGAAGGGGCGAATTCGTAACTAATACCGGCCATGACGGTGGAAATGGGTTGTACACCGTAAACATTCTGCCTGTCGCTCCAATCGTTGGTGGCATTGTTGGCATCTATTACCGTGGAGGTTTGCTTGGCCAGAAGGCCTTTTTCCAAGACTCCGCCGATGGCCATGTATACACGGAAGTCATCATAGTGATACAGGTTTATACCCAATCGCAGTGGAATGCCCACGTAATGCAATTCGCGGTCAAGGGTGAAGGTGGAGGTGCCTGAGAGACCTTCTGTCCTGGAAAAGAGGTAAGTGTAGTTCAAACCGGTCTGGATTTCCAGCCAATTGTTCAGCGGCAGACTCACGGATAGGCCCAGTGTGACGGGCATTTTGTAGGTGGCTTCGTAATTACTAAGCGTGGATGCCGGAATGTTGGTAGGAGCCGTCCAATCGTTGCGGGAACTTTCGGCGGTACGCAAGGCCATCGGTGCGCCTTCCAGGACATTCAGTCCATCACCGTATGTATTCCCTTTGGCTAGTAAGGGGTTGCTACCGGGGTTGGTGTTGACAAACGATAAGAGCCTGTTGCCGCCGTTGAGGTTGAGGTCGGCCAGCATTTTTTCTTTTTGCTTTTGCTTCTTGGTTGCTCTGGCTCTGGCGTAGGCTTCTTCCACACTGATGCTGTTGCCGGTGTTCAATGTCAGGAAGTGCGTCGGATTGAGTTTTTCCAGTGTAGACCGATCTTGTTCGTTGGTTGTTTCCGCAGTGGGTTCGGCGGATTCTGTCTGCAAAATGTCGGGGCTAGCCGGTTGCTCAATTTCCTGGATTTGGGTAGGTGTGGCTAGCCGTTCCGTAATAAATTGTTTTACAGGAGCTTTTGTGGTGGGGGCTTCCTTGACCACTTCAAGAACAGGCGGGGTATCAAGCAACGCCAACGTTTCCGTGGGCTGATTCAGCTGGGTGGGCAACAGGAACAGCAAGGCCAGGGATGCGGCGGCAGCAATGCCGGCCGACCACCAGATGAGTAGGCGGGATTGACGGAATGGCGGAGCCTCAGTCACGTATCCGTTTAGCTTGGATTGGCAAATGCGTCGCAACTCGGCGTCTCCCAGTACTTCCGTACCAAATAGTGCGTCGAAATCGGGCGCCTGGGCTTCAAAGCCGTCCAGTTTTGTCTTAATAGATCCTATGTCTTCCCTTTTTGTCATTGTTTATGCGTATGAGGCCAACATGTTTTGCAACAATTGTTTGGCCCTGGTCAGGTATACCCTGGAGGAGCTTTCGGTGATGTGCATCTGTTCCGCAATTTCCTTGTGGGAATACCCTTCGACGACGAATAAGTTGAAGACCGTTCGGTAGGTGTCCGGCAGGCGTTGGATGATGGCGACCAATTCGCTGGCCTGCAGCCGTTCAAGTACCCCGAAGTCGGCGTCGCTCAAGGCGTACGCTTCTTCAATGGGTTGGCTATACCCTTCATCCGCCTGCTTGCGCACATGTTCCAAGGCTGTGTTGACCATGATGCGTCTGACCCAACCCTCGAACGACCCTTTGCACTCAAAGTCGTCTATGTGGGAAAACACCTTCAGGAAACCGTCGTGCAACAGATCCTTCGCTGTCTCCCTGTCCTTGCAATACCGCAAACACACACCCATCATCTTGCCTGCGTAGGTCTCGTAAAGGAGCCTCTGCGCCTTACGG